>NZ_LGDB01000199.1:0-108892 GCF_001279655.1 Streptomyces sp. WM6372
GGGCCGTAGCCGGGCGGGGGCGTCGGTATGGATGCGGGCCGTCCGGCGGGGGGCGGGGCGTGGGAGGCGAGCGGCCGACCGGCCGCGGGCGGGGCGGTCGCGGGCCGGGGGGTCGCGGGCGGCGCCGTCGACGGGCCGGGTGCCGCCGGAGCCGCGCCGTGCGCGCTCCTGCCCTCGGCCACCGCCTGCAGCATCTCGCGCGCCCGGCCGGCGGTGGGCCTGCTCTCCGGATCCTTCGCCATGAGGGCGTGCAGTACGGGCGTGAGCACGCCCGCCCGGCGGGGCTCCGGCAGCGGCTCGGTGACGATCGCCGACAGCGTGGACCAGGCCGACGTACGGCGGAACGGGTACGTGCCCTCGACCGCGGCGTACAGCGTCATGCCGAGCGACCAGATGTCCGACGCGGGGCCGGGTTCCCGGCCCTGTGCGCGCTCCGGCGGGAGGTAGTCCAGGGAGCCGATGATGTTGCCGCTGCGGGTCAGCTTGGCCATGTCCTCGTCGCCCGAGTCCTGCACGGTGGCTATGCCGAAGTCGGTGAGCACGACGCGGCCGTCGCGCTCCAGCAGCACGTTGGCCGGCTTGACGTCGCGGTGCAGGACCCCGGCCCGGTGCGCGGCGTCGAGCGCGTCCATCAGTTTGGCGCCGATCGCCGCGGCCTCGCGCGGTTCGAGCGGGCCGCGCTTGTCCAGCACGTCGTCGAGCGAGGGCCCGTCGACGAGTTCCATCACGATGACCGGGAGGCCCTCCTCCTCGGTCACGTCGTGCACGGTGACCACACCGCCGTGCCGGATGCGGGCGGCGGCCTGGGCCTCGCGCTGCATCCGCGCGCCCAGATCGGCGAGTTCGACCGCGGAGGCGTCGGTGTAGGCCCGCATGACCTTGACGGCGACTTCCCGGTTCAGCAGTTCGTCCACGGCGCGGGCGACCACGCCCATGCCGCCGCGTCCGATCATCGCGGTCACCCGGTACCGCCCGCCGAGCACCCTGCCGACCAGCTCCGCGCCGTTCGCCTCCCCCGCCGTCACCGCACGCCCCATCCATCGCCGTTCGTCAACTCGCGTACCGAGCAGGCCCAGCGTAGTGGTACACACATTCGGATCGGCGCAGGACGCGGACGACACCACGGGCGGTCCGCACGTCGTCAACGTGTCGGACCGCCCGGGGCCGGGGCCGGACCAGCGGTCAGTCGGTGCCGAACTCCATCGCCGCGCGGTCGAGCAGCTCGTCGTCCTCGGAGACCTCGCCACGGGAGGCGATGGCCTCGGCGCCGCCCTCCGGCATGGCGCCGATCAGGCCGGTCGCCGCCGCCTGCGCGGCGCCGATCAGCTCGGGGTGCGCGGTCCCGACGATGCCGAGGCCCGCGTACTGCTCCAGCCGGGCGCGCGAGTCGGCGATGTCGAGGTTGCGCATGGTGAGCTGGCCGATCCGGTCCACCGGGCCGAACGCCGAGTCCTCGGTGCGCTCCATGGAGAGCTTGTCCGGGTGGTAGCTGAAGGCCGGGCCGGTGGTGTCGAGGAGCGAGTAGTCCTCGCCGCGCCGCAGCCGCAGGGTCACCTCGCCGGTGACCGCGGAGCCGACCCAGCGCTGGAGCGACTCGCGGACCATCAGGGCCTGCGGGTCCAGCCAGCGGCCCTCGTACATCAGCCGGCCGAGGCGCCGGCCCTCGTTGTGGTAGTGCGCGAGGGTGTCCTCGTTGTGGATCGCGTTGACGAGGCGCTCGTACGCGGCGTGCAGGAGCGCCATGCCGGGCGCCTCGTAGATGCCGCGGCTCTTGGCCTCGATGATCCGGTTCTCGATCTGGTCCGACATGCCCATGCCGTGGCGGCCGCCGATGGCGTTGGCCTCCATCACCAGGTCGACCGGGGAGTGGAACGCCTTGCCGTTGATCGTCACCGGGCGGCCCTGGTCGAAGCCGATGGTCACGTCCTCGGCGGCGATCTCGACCGACGGGTCCCAGAACCGCACGCCCATGATCGGCTGGACGGTCTCCACGCCGGTGTCGAGGTGCTCCAGCGTCTTGGCCTCGTGGGTGGCGCCCCAGATGTTGGCGTCGGTGGAGTACGCCTTCTCCGTGCTGTCGCGGTACGGCAGCCCGTGGGCGACGAGCCACTCGGACATCTCCTTGCGCCCGCCGAGCTCGTGGACGAAGTCGGCGTCGAGCCACGGCTTGTAGATGCGCAGGTGGGGGTTGGCGAGCAGGCCGTAGCGGTAGAACCGCTCGATGTCGTTGCCCTTGAAGGTCGAGCCGTCGCCCCAGATCTGTACGTCGTCCTCGAGCATCGCCCGGACCAGCAGGGTGCCGGTGACGGCGCGGCCGAGCGGCGTGGTGTTGAAGTACGCACGGCCGCCCGAGCGGATGTGGAACGCACCGCAGGCGAGTGCGGCCAGGCCCTCCTCGACCAGCGCCGCCCGGCAGTCGACCAGGCGCGCGATCTCGGCACCGTAGGTCTTGGCACGGCCGGGGACCGACGCGATGTCGGGCTCGTCGTACTGGCCGATGTCGGCGGTGTAGGTGCAGGGGACGGCACCCTTGTCGCGCATCCACGCGACCGCGACGGAGGTGTCGAGGCCGCCCGAGAAGGCGATGCCGACGCGCTCGCCGGCGGGCAGGGAGGTGAGAACCTTTGACATGGGAAGAGTATGCACTGAAACGCATGGCTATGCAAACTCGCTCCGGCCCGGCAGCCGACGGGTACGGTTCGGCCCATGGACGTTTCCACAACTGCAGACGATGAGAACGCCGTGCGGCCGGAGGCCCTCAAGGCCACCGCGCGCCAACTGCTCGTAAAACTGGGCGCCCCGGGACTGTCCCTGGAAGCCGTCGCCGAGGACAGCGGCCTGGCCGTCGCCGACGTGGAGGGTGTCTTCCCGCACCGCGACGACCTGTTGACCGCGCTCGTGATCGACGCCTACGACGCATCCGCCGCCGCGATGGAGGAAGCCGACCGGAGCGCCGGCGCCGCCGGTGCGCCGGCCGGGGCGCGACTCCTCGCGGTGACGCGCGCCCTGCGGACGTGGTCCTTCGAGAACTCCGCGGAATTCACCCTGATCTACGGCTCCCCGGTGCCCGGCTACCACGCCCCGCAGGACACCGTCCCGGCCGCCTCGCGCACCCCCGTGGTACTGGCCGGCATCGTGCGTTCCGCGCTGGCGGCCGGTGAACTCACCCCGCCCCGCCGGGCGGTGCCCGGGCCGCCGCTGCTCCTGCCGGAGGCCGTGCAGCTCTTCGGCGGCACGCCCGAAGCCCCGTTCTCGGACCTCATCGAGCGCGGCATGGTGCTGTGGAGCAATCTGATCGGGCTCCTGGTGTTCCAGGTCTTCAGCCGTACGCACGACAGCGTCCGGGACGAGTCCGCCTACTTCGACTTCGCCGTCGCCGTGGCGGCCGAAAGCATCGGACTGGCCGTTCCCCTGGACGCGGCGGCGGAAGGCGAACGCGTCCGCCCGACGTAAGACCGGTCGAGCGGGTCGAGGGCTTCGGGGGGTGTGTTCCGGCCGGGCGGGCCCCCATCCCCCGAGGGCCGGCCCGAGCCGGGTCGATACGGCCGGCGACTCACTCGGCTACCCCCGTGAAGCAAAGTTAGCTGCCAGCTATCGACCGGGTCCACGGTGGCGGACTCGCGCCAGATTGTCAACTGACCGCTAATCTGCAAAACTGGAAAATAGCTGAGAGCAATATCGGGGAGGTGGCGGGAGGAAGATGCGCAGTGTCCGAGACTGACGACCGGCCCGCACTGGCAGCGCGCCTGGACGACCTCTTCAAGACGGCCCGCCCCAAGGGCAGGCGCTGGACCAACGCCGAGGTGGCCGAGGAGCTGAAGCGGGCCAACCCCGAGATCAAGGCCGGGGGCGTGTACCTCTCGCAACTGCGGACGGGCAAGCGGTCCAACCCCTCGCCGGACCTGCTGGCCGCCCTCGCCCGTTTCTTCGGCGTATCGGTCGCCTACTTCTTCGACGACGAGGCCGCCGAGCCGGTGCTCGACGAGATCGCCGTCATCGAGGCCCTGCGACAGGCGGGAGTGCGCTCGGTGGCGATGCGCGCGGCCGGCATGAAGGCGGAGAACCTCCAGGCCATCATGGCCATCATGGATCAGTACCGGCAGCTGCAGGGCCTCCCTCCCGTCACCGACCCCGCAGCGCCCCCGGGACCCGCGGGCTCCTCGGATCCGGAGTGACGGGCCGCCTTTCCGGCCCGGACGTCACCGGGTGGCTGCCACCCGCCCACGCCACCAGTCCACCGTCGCCTTGACCTGCTCGTCGACAGGGGTGGCGCGTGCGTCGAACTCGGCTTCGTACGCCGTCGAATCGACGACGAACGGGCGGTCGAACTGGTAGCGGACCTCCTTCAGTTCACGGAGCAGCGGCGAGAAGAGCGAGGCCGCACCCAGTACGGCGGACGGCAGCCGGCGCACCGCGACCGGTCCCGTTCCCGCCTCGGCGGCGAGCCGGTCCACCATCTCCCGGACGGACAGCGCGGGTCCCGTCGGGGCGTGCCAGGCACGCCCCCAGGCCCGCTCCTCGCCCGCGGCCTCGACCAGGGCCCTGGCCACGTCGGGCAGGTAACTCCAGCTGTGCGGGGCGTCCGGGTCGCCGAGGGTGGAGATGGGCTTGCCGCGGAGCAGCGGCGGCATGACCCGGCCCGCCAGGTGCCCGCCGTCGGTCACACCGGGCCCGAAGAAGTCCGAGGCCCGCACCTCGACCGCCTTGATGCGGCCCTCCTCGTGCAGCTTGCGGGCCGTCGCCCAACCGGCGGCGCGCACCCGCCCCTTGGTGCCGGTGGCCGCCAGGGGCAGCCCTTCGGTCAGGGGGCCGTCGACGGGTCCGTAACCGTAGAGGTTGCCCAGCATGACCAGAACGGCTCCGCTCCCCTCGGCCGCGGCGCAGACGGAGGAGACCAGCGGGGGCCATTGGCTCGCCCAGCGGTGATAGGGCGGGGCGGCGCAGTGGTGGATCGCGGCCGCGCCCCGCGCCGCTTCGGTCAGCCGCCCGCCGTCCGTGGCGTCCAGCGCGACGTGCTCGATGCCGGGCTCCGCGCCGCGGCCCGATCTGGTGACGACCCGTACCGAATGCCCCTCCTCCGCGAGGAGTCGAGCGGTGGCGGCCCCTGCGGGCCCGAATCCGATGACGACATGAAGGCTCACGGGCGAACACTAGCGCGACCGGGGCTATCCGGATGAGCCATCCAGTTACCATGTGCGCATGACGACGACGCCACTGCGCAAGGACGCGGCCCGCAACTGGGAGCGGATCATGGCCGTCGCCCGTGCCCTGGTCGACCAGGGCACGCCGCTGCAACTCAACGACGTCGCCCGCCGCGCCGGACTCGGCGTCGGCACCGTCTACCGGCACTTCGCCACGCCCGAGGCGCTGCTGGAGACCGTCGCCGCCCCCTGTCTGGAGGCCCTGACCGCCCACGGCGAGCAGGCCCTGTCCGACCCCGACCCCTGGCACGCGCTGGAGGGCTTCCTGACCCGCACCATCGAAGCGCAGGTCACCGATGCCTCCCTGGCGCCGGTCACGGCCGCACCCGAAGACGCCCTGCCGCGCACCACGGAACTCAAGACGGCACTCTGGTCGACCGGCCGGGTCCTGCTCGACCGGGCCCGCGAGGCCGGGGCCGTCCGCCCCGACCTGGCCCCGGGGGATCTGGTCCCGCTCATGTGCGGCATCGCCTACGCCGTGGACGTCCACGGCGGCGATCCCGCCGGCCGGATCGATACTGCCCACCGCTATCTGGCCACCCTGCTCGGAGGCCTGCGCGCCGCCGCACCGCCGAGCACGTGACCACCTGAGTCCGGTCAAGCGCCTGGTCTCCTCGACCAGCGAGCTGCCACTGTTCGTTCGGACGAACAACAGGGAGGGTTTGGGATGCGCATCACCGGATCAACCGTTCTCCTCACCGGGGTCACGGGCGGCATAGGCCTCACACTGGCCCGTACGCTCGCCGCGAAGGGCGCGAAGCTCGTGGTCACCGGGCGCCGCGAGGACGCGCTCAAGGCCGTGGCCGACGAACTCGGCGCCCGGGCCGTCCTCGCCGATCTCGCCGACGCCTCCGATGTCGAGCGGCTGGCCTCGGAGTGCCCCGAGACCGACGTCCTCATCGCCAACGCCGCGCTCCCGTCGAGCGGCGACCTGCTCGACTACACCCCCGAACAGATCGACCGGGCCCTCGCCGTGAACCTGCGGGCGCCGGTCATGCTGGCCCGGCTGCTCGCGCCCCGGATGGTCGGTGCGGGGCGGGGCCACATCGCGCTGATCGGCTCGGTCTCCGGGAAGGCCGCCACGAAGTCGTCCTCGCTGTACGACGCGACGAAGTTCGGCCTGCGCGGCTTCGCGCTGGCGTTCCGTCAGGACCTGCGCGGCACGGGCGTGGGGGTGTCCGTCATCCAGCCGGGATTCGTCCGCGACGCGGGCATGCACGCCGCGACCGGAGTCAAGACCCCCGGCGGCGCGCGGACTTCCTCCCCGGATCAGGTGGCGCGGGGCGTCATCCGGGCCATCGAGCGCAATCTGTGCGAAGTCAACATCGCTCCGGCCGAGTTGAAGGTGCTCATCGCGATCGCCGGGCAGTTCCCCGCCTTCTCGGAATGGGTGCAGAGCCGCGCCGGGGTGGACGACACGGTACGGAGCATCGTCGAAGCGCAGAAGAAGAGCCGCTGAGCGCTGACCGGTACCGGGCGAAGGGCGGCGGCCGGGACGGCCCGGCCGCCCGGCCGCCCGCCGCGGCGGGGGCGCCCCTTCCTCAGGCCTCGCCGGGGAGACCGGGGAGGCTGACGCCCTTCGCCTCGCCGTGCACCGTGACGGCGCCGGCGTCGACGGAGATCCCGGACGGGACGAGGCCGAGCGGCAGGGCCGGTATTTTGCGTTCCGCCGCCTTGAGTGCGGCCACGATCCGCGGATCGGCCGGGTCGAGGGGACGCCCGGCCAAGGACGCCGCCGTCGGTTCGAGCGTGACGGTGTCACCGGTGAGCGTGAGCGCGGCGGTCACGACGAGCGGTACTCCCAAGACGGAGCGGGTGATCTCCAGCCGCCCGTCGTGCCCGGTCAGCCGGACACCGGGACCGCGCTTCGCCCCGAGCGCGTCGAGGGGGACCGTGAACTCCGCCCGCGCCCCGGCCGCCGAGTAGCCGCCCGCCGTCTTGGACACGTCGTGCAGGTCGACGGAGGCGGTGACGGGCAGGCCGTCCTCCGTCCGTGCCCGGCCGTCGACCGCCACCTCCGGGTAGGTTCCCGACGCCGCATTCCACAGGAACGGGAAGCCGCCGATCGAGACGCTCGGCGCCGCCACCAGGGCGCTCTGCCGCGCGGCGATCCGGTCGGCCATCCGGCCCTCGACCACCCCGGCGGCGACGCGGTCGGCGAGTACGAGGCCGGCGAGCAGCGCGCACGCGCCGGCCAGCGCCCACCGCCGCCGCCGGGTCCGGTGCGGGCGGCGCACGGCAGCGCCGCGTACGGCAGTGGCGCGCGCGGTAGTCCCTCGTACTGCAGTCCCTCGTACGCCGGCCTGTGCGCGGGCGTCAGCCCGGGCGGTGCGGTGGTTCATGTGTTCCTCACGGGTTCGGGGACGGAGGAGGTACGGACGGCGTCCTCCTCGCCGCCTTCGATGTGCATCTGCGGCAGCAGCCGGTCGAGCCATGACGGGAGCCACCAGTTGGCCTTGCCGAGCAGGACCATCGTGGTGGGGACGAGGAGCCCGCGGACGACCGTCGCGTCGAGCGCGACCGCGGTGGCCAGGCCGATCCCGAACATCTTCACGACGGGGTCGTCCCACAGGAGGTAGCCGAGGAAGACGCACACCATGATGAGCGCGGCGGAGGTGATGATCCCTCCGGTCCTCGCCAGCCCCGTGATCACCGCGGTGCGGTTGTCGCCGCTCGCCAGCCACGCCTCACGGACGGCGCTCAGGAGGAAGACCTCGTAGTCCATGGAGAGCCCGAACAGGACCGCGAACATCAGCAGCGGTACGTACCCGGGGACCGGCACGGGTCCGCCGAGCCCGAGGAGTGCCGCTCCCCAGCCCCACTGGAAGAGCGCGGTGAGCACGCCGTAGGCGGCGGCCACCGAGAGGAGGTTGAGCACGGCCGCTTTGGCGGCGACCAGCGGGGAGCGGAAGGCCAGCAGGAGGAGCAGCCCGGCGATGGCGAGGACGACCCCGATGACGATCGGCAGGCGCTGCGCGAGCCGGTCGCCGAGGTCCGACTGCGTAGCGGGGATGCCGCCCACGTGGACTTCCCGGCCGGTGCCCTTCGTGACGGGAGGGAGGGTGCTGTCGCGCAGGCGGTGCACCAGGGCGGCGGTACGCGGATCGCCGGGCGCGGTGGTCGGGGTGACCTGCCAGCGCACGGTCCGGCCGTCGCGGCTCAGCTGGGCGGGGCCGACCGCGGCGACGCCGCTGGTGTCCTTCAGCGCCTCGGCGACGGCCGTGACGGCCGGGTCCGCCGGTCCGGACGCCGGCTTCGGCAGGGTGCCGGTCACCTGGAGCGGTCCGTTGACACCGGGGCCGAACGCGGATGCGAGCCGGTCGTAGGCCGTACGGCCGGCCGTGCCCGGGGACTTGTCGCCGCCGTCGAGCTGCCCGAAGGACAGCTGGGCCGCGGCGAGCGCCGGCAGGGCGAAGAAGGCCAGGCCCGCGAGCAGGTACCGCCACGGCCGGTCGGCGACGTGCCGGGCGATGCGCGCCCAGCCGCGGGGCGGCGGGGAGGTCCGCGGCCGGTCCGCGGAGACGGAGACGGAGACGGGGGCGGGAGCAGGGGCGGGAGCGGCGACGGGAGCGGGAGCGAGACGCCGTCCCAGCAGGCTGAGCAGCGCGGGGAGCAGGGTGAGGGTGGCCGCCATGGCGACCAGGACGGCGACGCCGGGGGCGAGCGCCAGCGCGCGGAGCAGGGGAAGACCGCCGAGGGCCAGACTGGCGAGTGCCGCGATGACCGCGGTGCCGGCGAAGGCCACCGCCTTGCCCGAGACGCCGATCGTCAGGGCCGCGGCGTCCTCGGTCTGCTTCCCGGTGGCCAGGAGTTCACGGAAGCGCGTGAGACAGAAGAGGCTGTAGTCGATGCCGACGCCGAGGCCGATCATCGCCGCGATGGTGGCGCCGGAGGACGGCATGTCCATCACGTGGCCGGTCAGGCCGATGACTTCGAGCGAGATGCCGAGTCCCACGACGGCCGTGGCCAGCGGTACGGCCGCCGCGATCGCCTTGCGGAACCCGAGGCAGAGGACGGCGAAGGCCGCGACGAGCCCGATGATCTCGCTGCTCCGGGTGGACTTCTTGTCGGCGGCTTCGGCGAGGTTGCCGCCGGGGGTCACCTCGATCCCGGCCGCTCGGGCCGGTTCGGCGGCGTCCATGAGGTCGTGGACGACGTCGGCGGTGATGTCCCGGCCCGCCAGGTCCAGTTCGACCGCGAGGTAGCCGGTGTGTCCGTCGGGGGCGAGGGCCGCGCGGCCGGCCGGCTCGTACGGGGTGGTCAGGGCGACGACGTGGTCGCGGGCGGCCAGGGCGCGGGCCGCCTCCTGGACGGCGCCGCGCGCGCGGTCCGAGGTGAGGGGCGGGCCGTCGGCGGGCGTGTGCAGGACGAGGGGCTGACGGCCGGAGGCGGAGTCGGCGAACGCACGGGCGGCGTCATGGGCGGCCTGGCTGTCGCTGCCGGGTATGGAGACCGTCTCGGTGGTGGCGCCGCCCAGCACGCCCACCGCCGCGGCCAGGGCCACCAGCAGCAGGAGCCAGGCGGCGACGACCCGCTTCGGCCGTCGGGCGCACCAGCGCCCCAGGGTGACGAACATGCGTACGGGATCCCCCTCGTCGGCGTGGCTTGCCCCCTCATCATTGCACTCGTGGTGCAATCAAATCAACGCGCGCCCCCCTTTGCGACAATGGGGACGAGCGAGACCGGGAGGGGTCAACGTGCAGCAGTCGGCGGGGCGGTCAGAGGGACGACTCGCGGACGGCCGCGCCGAGCGCGCCCGCCAGTCCCGCGTGAAGATCGCGGATGCGGTGCTGTCCCTGCTCGACGAGGGCGAGTCGCACTTCCCCGCGGACCGCGTCGCCGAACGCGCGGGGGTCTCCCGCCGCCTGGTCTTCCACCACTACGCCGACATGTCCCAGCTGGTGGAGACGGCGATCGCACGGCGCCTGGAGCAGCTCATGGAGCAGACCAGGCCCCTGCCGACCGACGGCCCGAGAGCCGCACGGGTCGCCGCGCTCACGGAACAGCGCTCGCGGATCCTGGAGTGGATCACGCCGGCCCAGCTCGCGCTGATGCGGCTGGAGCAGAACGGGGACCGGATCAGGGAGGTCACCCGGCAGGTCCTGGACTTCGCCCGGGGCCGGCTGGCCGACATCTTCCGCGAGGAGCTCGACCGGCTGCCCGCCGAGCGCAGGACCGAGGTGGCTCCACGGGCTGGACGCGGTGACCACCTGGGGCGCCTGGTACCACTGGCGCAGCAGCGGCCTGAGCGTCGAGGCGGCCGCCCGGACGATGGAGACGGCCGTACACGCCCTGCTGGCCAGTACGGACCCGGCCGGGCCGGCCCACCGGCCGTAAGGGCGCCCGTCGAGGTCGCCCATCCACTTGAGGGCGCCTATTCCGCGTCGGCCCCGGTCAGGACGCGGCGATCCGCCGGCGCGGGCCGCCGGCTCCTCGTACCGCCCCCGTCCCGCGCGAGCCGCCGGTGCAGGGCGGGACCGCCCGCCGCGATGCCCACGAACAGGACGGCCGCGGTGATCAGGCTCGGCTCGGAGACCCACAGGCCGAGCAGCTGGTCGAGGAGCAGGGCCGCCGCGACCAGCAGCACCTTCCCGAGGAGCAGGCCGGAGTGCAGCCGGCGGTCGACCGGCCGGCCGAGGCGGGCCCGGCGGCGGTGGGCCAGCGTCATCGCGACCGCGGCACACGCGACGAGCGCGAGGAGACGCAGTGCGTGTTCCCAGGCGGGCGCGCCCGAGCCCCACGCCCAGACCAGCCCCATGACGGCCCCCGCGACAACGTAGATCCGGCGCTCCGGCATGACTGCCTCCTGACCCTCCAGGGCCGTACGACACACAAACATCTTGCACTTTGAGTGTCATAACTTCGGACGCATCCGTCAAGCCCGGCCGCTTTCGGGCCGCCGGAGGCGTTCGACTAGGGTCGGCAGGGCAGCGCACCCCATGAATCACCATCGACCACGAGGAGCAGCCGTGAGCCGGCCGGCGTCCACCGTTCTGCAGCAGGAGATCGCCCGGGAACTCCAGGTGTCGGAGACCTTCGACGCACACCAGGAGATCGAGCGCCGGTTGGCCTTCCTGGCCGAGCGGCTCACCTCCACCGGCCTGCGCTCCCTGGTCCTCGGCATCAGCGGCGGCGTGGACTCCACCACGGCCGGACGGCTGTGCCAGCTCGCCGTGGAGCGGGCCCGCGAGGCCGGCCACGAGGCGACGTTCTACGCGATGCGGCTGCCGTACGGCGTCCAGGCCGACGAGAAGGACGCCCAGCTGGCCCTCGGCTTCATCGAGGCGGACCGGGTGCTGACGGTGGACGTGAAGCCCGCCAGCGACGCCGCACTGGAAGCCGCCCTCGCCGGCGGCACCGTGTTCCGGGACGCCCACCACCAGGACTTCGTGCAGGGCAACATCAAGGCCCGCCAGCGAATGATCGCCCAGTACGCGGTGGCCGGCGCCCACGACGGCCTGGTCGTCGGCACCGACCACGCGGCCGAAGCGGTCTCCGGCTTCTTCACGAAGTTCGGCGACGGCGCGGCCGACCTGGTCCCGCTGACCGGCCTCACCAAGCGCCGGGTGCGCGCCGTCGCCGACGCCCTGGGCGCCCCCGCGGAGCTGGTCTGGAAGACCCCCACGGCAGACCTGGAGACCCTCGACCCGGGCAAGGCCGACGAGGACGCGCTGGGTGTCACGTACGACGACATCGACGACTTCCTGGAGGGCAAGCCGGTCGACGAGCGCGCCTTCGACACGATCGTCCGCCGCTACCGCCTGACCGACCACAAGCGACAGCTCCCGATCGCGCCGTGACGACGACGGCTCGGCGCCATCGGTCATCCGACTCGGAACGGGGGGACAGCAGTGCCGCGAGGGGTCTGGCGTTGGGTCGTGGCGGGCTGGGTCGCCGTCGTACTGGCCGGCGGCGCGTACACGCTGTACCTCGATGACTCCCCGGGCCCCACATCGGAGCCGAAGCACTGGGAACGCGCCCCGGCACCGAGCGACGAGCCGTTCCCGTGCCCCACGCAGAGCGGCGGCGTGGCCCCCACGACGCACTCCTGCACCTACTGGGAACGCAGCTAGCGGGCTTTCACGTCGGCACGGGGAATCGCGGCGGGCCGGGGGCGCTCCTACGATGAGGGGAGCGCCTCGGGGGCTTCGGGGGTTCGTCGAGCCTGGGCAGGGGTGACCGGTCATGGGCAGGTGCCGTCCGTCGCGCGGGCGCCGGGTCCGGCGGGCCGGCGTGCCGGCCGGGGTGGCGCTGCTGCTGGCCGCCCTGTGCGCGGGTACCGGTCCCGCCGCCGTACGCGAGGACTTCGATCCCGCCACCGTGCAGAAGCTGGACGCGGCGATCACGGACATCATGAAGCAGACCGGTATGCCGGGCCTCGACATCGGCCTGTGGATGCCCGGCCGCGGCGTGTACGAGAAGTCCTTCGGCATCGCGGACAAGCGGACCGGCACGCCCATGAAGTCCGACCTGTACTCGCGGATCGGCAGCGTCACCAAGACCTTCACCGTCACCGGGGTCCTCCAACTGGTCGACCAGGGCAAGGTCGGCCTCGACGACCCCATCTCGCGGTACGTCTCCGGCGTCCCCGGCGGGAACTCGATCACGCTGCGCCAACTGGCCCAGATGCGCAGCGGCCTCTTCGACTACACGACGGACAAGGCGTGGCTGGCGGGCCTGCGCGCCGACCCGCACCGCACGTACACCCCGCGCCGGCTCGTGGACGTGGCCTTCCGCCATCCTCCGAACTTCCGGCCCGGCGCCAAGTGGCAGTACAGCAACACGAACACCGTCCTGCTCGGGATGCTGGTCGAGAAGGTCAGCGGGCAGAGCCTCGCCGACTACCTGCGGGAGCACGTGTTCGCGCCGCTGAAGCTGGACGACACCTCCCTGCCCGGCGACGGCGCCCTGCCCGACCCGCACGCCCACGGGTACACCGACTTCACGCCGGAGGGCACCGTCGCCGACGCCACGAACTGGAACCCCTCCTGGGCCTGGGCCGCCGGCGGGATCGTCTCCGACCTCGACGACCTGCACAGCTGGGCCCCGGCGCTGGCCGACGGCCGGCTGCTGACCCGCACGACGCAGGCCGAACGGCTCCGGACGCTCCCGGTCGGGGCGATCCCCGGCGCCTCGTACGGCCTCGGCATCCTCGACTTCAACGGCTGGCTCGGCCACAACGGGGAACTGCCCGGCTACGAGACGATCGCCGCCCAACTCCCCGCCGAGAAGGCCACCCTGGTGGTGCTCATCAACAGCGACATCGACCACCGGGGCAAGAACCTGTCCAGCATGATCGGGAACGCGGTCACCTCCATCGTGACCCCCGGCCACCTCTGGCCCGCGCCGGTGAGCACGGAGGCCGAGGCGGAGTAGCCCCGCGCGCGGTCCCCGGGCGCCGGTACGGGGGCTCGCGCGAGGGGCGGGCAGGGTCCGTGTGACCATGTCCTCCTTCGGCACATCCGTATTTCCGCATTTCCGCATTTCATGGGGGGACCATGCGCACCCGTACCACCACCGTCTCCGCCGGCCTCGCCGCCGCGCTCGTGGCGGTGCTCCTCCTGACCGGCTGCACGGCGTCCGGCGGCACCACGGCGGGCAAGGGCGGCAGCAGCAGCGCCGCGGCGCCCGCTCCCGTCGCTCCGGGCGGCGGCGGATCGGCGTTCGAGGGCCCCCGGCCGCAGGACCAGAACCTCCTCGCCTGGACGGGCGACCCGAACGACGCGGGGCACGTCACCGCCCAGTCCGCCGCGGGGGTCGGCGGACGGGTCACCCTCGTACGGATCGTGCTGCGCGAGCAGATCACCTGGTCCAACATCTGGCTCGGGCTCGCCGGCATCGACCCGGGCGCCCAGCTCTCCCAGAACTACCTCGGCGTCTACGACGCGAACGGCACCCTGCGCGCGTCCACCGCGGACATCTCCCCGCTGCTGATGACCGACGCGATCGCCAAGCCGTTCCCCCTCGCCAAGCCCTTCACCGCCGCCCCGGGCACCTACTTCATCGCCCTGCTCCTCAACGGCACCTGGGCCACCAACGCCCTCACCCTCAAGTCCACGGGCGCCGGGATCTCGGTGAACGCGGGCCTGACCCCGCCGAACCTCCGCTACAGCACCGTGCTGACCGGCCAGACCTCCCTGCCGGCCACCGTGAACCTCGGCGAGCAGTCCACCAGCACCATCAACACCGGCTGGGCCAGCCAGTGGTACGCCATCTCCTGAGCCGCCGCCACGCCGCCGCACCGGGCGCCGCGCCCAGCCGCCACGCCGCCGCACCGGGCGCCGCGCCGAGCCGCCGCGCCCGGCTCAGCGGGTGCGGGGTTCGGCCGGATGAGCGAAGCTGGGGAAGGTTGTAGCCACGAGGCGGCACCAGAACCCGGCCGCCGATGCGAGGAGGGCTGCGTGGACGCTTCACGAGTCAGTGGGACCGCACCCGCCACCCGAACCCGGGCACGGACGGCCACCCTGCTGTGCGCGGCCGCGGCCCTCGCGGCAGGCGCCGTACCCGCTTCGGCGCAGCCGGCCCGGGCCGTCATGGATCCGAATCCGGTCGTGGTCGTCGACTGCTTCTCCCAGGCCCAGGTGCGCCCGCAGGAGTACCTTCTGGCCTGCGGCGACGGGAACAACCGCCTCATCCGGCTGCGCTGGGACACCTGGGGGCAGCGGACCGCGACGGCCACCGGCACCGACATGGTGAACGACTGCACCCCGTACTGCGCGGCGGGCCGCTTCCGCGCCTACCCGGTCAAGGTGACCCTGAGCCACCCGCGGCCCTGGCCCGACCACCCCGACGTGCAGCGCTACACCACCATCCGGCTGCTCTACACCGACACCGCTCCGCCCCCGGTCGCCAAGGACGTGACGTACAAGCTCGTCTACTGACCGGTGCGATCGGCCCGTCCGCCGAGGCGGGCGCTGATCAGGTAGTCGGCCTCCTCCGACAGCCGGGCCCGCCGCTCGTCCTCCTGGGCGCGTGCGAGCTCCCCCCTCAGCGCCAGCTCGGTGCGCAGTACGGTCGCCCGCGGCACCGGGATCCGCTGCCCGGGTCTCTCGGTGAACGGCTGGAGCTCCGCCGCCGAGACCTGGGCGTCCTCGGAGGAGCCGCGGCGGAGCGAGAGGAACACCCGGGCCAGCCAGTCGGCCGGGATCTGGACCATCAGATCAGTCATGTCCGGGAAACGACGGGCCGCCCCCACCGTGACTGCCCCTCCCCCGACCGGCGCAGTCCTGACCTGCTCAGTGGACCTCCCCGGGCGCCTGGCAGGCGGTGGAGATCGACGACATCCATGCGATGACGGCGTCGCGCTGCTCCGGGGCCAGCCCGGCCTCCAGCTCGGCCTCGCGCCGCTGTACGGCCGGGAGCGCGTCCGCGTAGCGGGCGGCTCCGAGGTCGGTGAGGTGCAGCTGGTGCGTCCTGCGGTCGGTGGGGTGGGGGGAGCGGGTGATCAGGCCGTCGCGTTCGAGCGCCGCGAGCATCTCGTTGGCGGCCTGACGGGTGCTCCCGACCGAGCGGGCCAGCTGCGCGACCGACTTGCCCGGGGACTCCTTGACCATCATCAGGGTCGCGAACTGCGGCACGGTGAGCCCGAACTCCTCCAACTCGGCGCCGATCGCCGCCCGCATGCTGAGCCAGGTGTGGCGGACCAGGAAACTCAGCACTCGGTCGTGGCTCTTCTCGCCCACGAGGCGACCTCCGAACTCATATTGATTGACAGGAACTTGACGAGTTTGCCAGGATGACGCCGCGCTGGATCGTCAGGTCCTTGTCGATTCTAGCGCCAAACCCCTCCTGACCGAAGGTAGTCACCCATGCCATCCGCCACGCCACCGAGAGCCCGCCAACGGCTCATCCTGGGCGTCCTCGTCTTCGCCCAAGTCCTCATCTGGCTCGACGGCACGATCCTGTCCACCGCCTTCGAGACGCTGACCGACCCCGTGCGCGGCCTGGGTGCGACCCCCGGCCAACTCCAGTGGGCCACGGGCGCGTACACGCTGGCCTTCGCCGGGCTGATGTTCACCGGGGGCGCGCTCGGCGACCGGTTCGGGCACCGCAACACGCTGCTGGCGGGCATGGCCCTGTTCGGCGCCGCCTCGGGCTTCGCCGCGTACGCCGCCACACCCGGCCAACTCATCGCGGCGCGGGCGGTGATGGGCGTCGGGGCCGCCTTACTCGTTCCCGCCACGATGGCGGTGGTCAGCTGGACCTTCGAGCCCGCGCAACGGCCGGCCGCCTTCGGTACGTTGTCCTCGTTCGCCGGGGTCGGGATCGCCGCGGGGCCGATCCTGGCCGGCGGGCTGCTCTCGCGCTTCTGGTGGGGCTCGGTGTTCCTCGTCAACGTGCCGGTGGTCGTGCTCGGCCTCGGCTTCATCGCGCGGTACGTGCCGAACTTCCGCAGCCCGCAGGTCCGTCGCCTCGACCCGGCCGGGCTGCTCCTGTCGACCGGTGGCCTGGGCCTTCTCGCGTACGGCCTGATCCGCGCGGGCCAGGAGGCCTCGTTCACGGAGCCGGGCGTCTGGGGAAGCACCGCCGCGGGCATCGCGCTGATCGCGGCGTTCGTCGTCACCGAACTACGCATCGCCGAGCCGAGTTTCGACCCCCGGCTGCTGACGCAGCGCCGCTTCGCCGCCGGGAACGTCGCCCTGATGACGGTCTTCCTGGCGATGACGGCGGGCTCCTTCTACCTCGCCTTCTACCTGCAAGGGGCGCGCCAGTACTCGGCGCTGGACGCTTCCCTCCTCGGGCTGCCGGGCGCGCTGGGCGTCGTCGTCGGCTCGCCGATCGCGGTGCGGCTGACCCGCAGGACATCGGTCCGGCTCGTCGGCGCGACCGCGCTGACCGCCGCGGCCCTGGCGATGGGGGCGGTGGCGCTGTTCGACGCGACCACGCCGATCGTCTGGTACCCGCTGGTCATGCTGGTGCAGGGGACGTCGATCGGCATGGTGATCGCTCCCGTCACCGGCGCCGTACTGGGTTCCCTGCCCCTGGAGCGGGCCGGCGCGGGCAGCGCGGTCAACAGCACCCTGCGCCAGACCGGCAGCGTGCTGGGGATCGCGGCGGGCGGCACCATCACGTCGATCGTCTACCGGCACGCGATCGAGGGCTCGCTGACGGGCCTTCCGGATCCGGTGCGGGACCAGGCCCGGGTCTCGGCGGAGCTCGCCCGCCACGTCGCGGCCGCGACGCACGACCCCCGACTCGCCCGGGCGGCCGACGCCGCCTTCGTCCACGCCATGCACGTCGGCGCCCTCTGGACGGCGGGATTCGCCCTGATCGGCGTGGTGGTCCTGCTCATCGGGTTCCGCGCGACCCGCCGCCCGAACCCGGCCGACGAGGCCCGCCCGGCCCTGGCGACGAGCTCCACCGGGGCATGAGGGCGAGCCCGGGCCGCGGCCTGTCGGTGGGCCGCGGCCCGGGGTGCGGTGGGCTCAGCTCTTCTTGATCTCGTCGATGCAGAGGACGAACTGCTTGCCGGAGCTGCGCCGGGAGCCGCGCATCTGCTCCTCGTAGCCGATGTCCGACACGCCCTTGCACTGGTTCGTGTCGAGGCTGTCGGCGATCACCTTGACGACCTTGTACTGGGCGGTCGCGCCACCGCACTTCACCACCTGGAGGTCGGGGCTCACGGTGTTGCCCTTGTTCGTCAGGCAGTCGCCGACCTTGGCCTTGTCGGCGTCGTCGCGGCTGGCGTAGTAGCCCACCGCGGCCGCGATGACCACGACCACGGCGACGATGATCTTCAGGATCTTCATGACCCCCATGCGCTTGCGCGGCGGCGCCGGCGGGGCGGCGAACTGCTGCTGCGGGTAGGGGTACTGCTGCGGCGGGGCGCCGTACGGCGGCTGGCCCGGCTGCTGGGGCTGTCCGTATCCCGGCTGGGGCGGGTAGCCCTGCGGCGGCTGCGGGGCGTGCGGGGCGGGCTGGCCGTACGGGCCGGGGCCCGACTGGGGCGGGTAGGTCATGCGGGAATCCCCCGTGAGCGTGTGCACTGTGCGTTGTTTGACGTGCGCACGCTATCTCAACGCACTGACACGACCCTCATCACGCCCCGGCGTCCGCGGGCCTACCCGCGGAAGGCGGTCGCGCGAACAGTGGTGCCGCAGAGTGCGAACTCACTGCCGTCGCTGGGCGCCAGCTGGTGGCGCCCGCCCGCAACGCCCACCACCATCGACGGCGCGACGAAGGGATCCGCGCCGGAGGCGCAGTAGCCGTCCGCCTCACCGAGTACGGGCGTGAAGGTGAGCTGCGCCGAGGCCCGGCCTCCGGGCGCCAGCTTCACCGGCCGCGACTTGCCGACCCGGATCACCTGGAGCGGCTTGTTCTTGTCCGGCGAGCCCTGGCCCGCGAGCGCCACCGTCGGGAAGCCGTTCAGTACGCACGGCTTCGACCCCTTGTTGGTCACCGTGATCCGTACCTGGGCGGACCCGGTCGGCTGTGCGCTGTCGGCCACGACCTGGGTGCTCGTGCACGGGGCCACCGGCGCCCGGCCCGGCTCGTCCGCGCCGACGGCAGCCCCGGAACCGGTCACCAGCGTTCCGGACGCGAGGCCCGCCAGCAGGAGTACGGACGAGGCCTTGACCGCGACGCATCGCGTTGCGCGTTTCATGGGTTGTCCTCCACGGTTCGCCCCTCCCAGCGTCCCACCAACCCGCGTCATCGGCGCGGGCGGCTCACGCCCCCGCGTGGAGGTGCGCCGCCCACAGGAGCGGGGCCCGCCTGCGGTCACGGCCGGGCGGCAGGTCGTGGCCGTCCCGGACCTGGCGTACGGCGGCGTGCAGCGCGCGGGCGGCCCGGTCGGGGTCGATGGCCCCCGAATCCGTCGCCAGTCCGTCGTAGAAGGCCCGGGCGATGCGGACGGCGATCTCGTCGTCGATCTCCCACAGTGTGCCGATGACGTGGGGGAATCCGGCGAGCTGGAACGCGGTCGTGAGGTGGATGGCCTCGTCGGGCAGGTCGGCGGTGTCGACGGCCGCCGTGCGGCAGGCGGACAGGTAGGCCAGCCTGGCGTGGTCGAGGGTGACCGGGTCCAGGCTCTTGACGGTGAGCGGGTCCTGCGCGTGGTCGCGGAGCAGCAGCCGGCTCTGCGAGGGGTCGGCGGGATCGCTCGTTCCGTGGCAGGCGAAGTGCGCGATCGCGCAGTGGGGCAGGTGCGCCAGTACGTTGGCCTTGGTGGGGGCGGCGTCCTCCTCCGCCTCATCCCGCTCCCTGAGGACGACGCGGTGCGCGAAGCGCTCCTCCAGCACGGCGGCCTCGGCGTCGGCGAAGCGCAACCGGCCTCCCCCGGGCAGGCCGGGCGTGGTCGGCATGGCGACGATCAGCGCCCGCCCGGCAGCGGCGGTCGCACCGGCGCCGGTACCGGCGCCCGCGACGAGGCGCCGACCGCGTTCGCGGGCGTCGCGCAGCGCGCGTACGGTCGGGGTGTAGGAGGAGACGACCCGGTCCATCACGGTGCGCCGGTACGGGTCCTGCGGCGTGTCGGCGTGATGACCGGCGGCATGCAGCGGCAGGAGTCCCAGCAGTCCGCCCGGCGCCCACCACACGCGGGGCAGGGCCTCGGCGCCCTCCGCGTCGGACGGAGGCGGGCCCTTGTGCCCCAGGGCCTCCAGTACGGGGCCGGCGGCGGCGTCCCACAACCACTCCAGGACGTCGACGAGTACGGCCTGCGCCTGCGCCCGTTCGGCCGGGTCGTCCCCCGAGAGCGCCGCGTACCGCGCTTGCCGGAAGGCGTTGATCCGGTCGACCACGGTGGCGGGGTCGAGCCGCGGCAGCGGAAGGCTGGTGAGCCCCTCGGCCGTGAGCAGCAGCGCGTCGCTGCGGTAGCCGCTGACGTTGAACACGACGATCGGCCCGTGGGACGCCTCGGCCCTGAGTTCGTCGAGGGTGGGCGGAAGGGCGAAGGAGGTGAAACCCTCCCGTCGGCGGATCTCGGCCAGGAGGGCGGTGAACTCCTCCGCCAGTCGGCGCCGGTCGTGCGCCGCCCTGTCCGCGGGCCGGTCGAGACGGTCCCGCAACTCGGCGAATCCGAGAGCCAGTTCGGGGTGACGGTCGCGCAGGTCGGTCAGGTCGCCGTGACTGTCCAGTGCCCGGCCCAGCATGACGGCGCGCCCCACCTCCAGCAGACCCAGGGCGCGCTCCGCCCGCGCGTTCGCGCTCCCGCCCGGGGCCGCGAGCGCGAGCGCGGCGGCGGTACCGGCCAGGCCCGCCACGTCGCCGATCGCGTCCTGCCGGTCCCGGCGTTCCGGCCGGCGCCCGGCCATCTGCGGCATCAGGCGCACGGCCGCGTCCGCTGCCTGCGCCGCGCGTTCCGCCGCACCGGACTTCGCCAGCAGACGGGCCGCGGACAGCCCCGCCTGGATCCGGACGGACACCGTCGACTGCACCGTCGCCGACGCCGCCGTCCAGGCCGCGACCGCCGCGTCCCGGTCCGTCGCGTCCCGGTCCGCTCCGTCCGCGTCGTGCTCGAACCGTGCCGCGTCGTGCGCGAACCGTGCGAGCAGCGCGTCCCCGAGGTGCTTCAGGTGGACGGCTCGCTCGGGGTGGTCGGCGGGAGAGGCCTCCACCGCCTGCCGGCCCACGGCGATCGCCGCGTCCAGGTCCCCGGGGACACCGAGCCGCTCGAACCGGATCCGGAGCGCGGCCCCGAGGTTCGCCAGGAACATCGCGCGATGGAGGTGGGTGGCGGGCGCCGCATCGACCGCCTGCCGGCCCGCGTCCACCGCCTCGTCCAGGTCCCCGATGGTGCGGGTCCGTTCGAAGCGGAGCCGCAGGACGTTCCCGAGGTCGGACAGGAGCTCGGCGCGGCCGGGCTGGTCCACGGGGAAGACGGACGCCGCTTCCCGGTACCGGGCGATGGCGCCGTCCAGATCCGGCGGCGCTCCGGCCCGCTCGTAGCGGGCGCGCAGCGCGCCCGCGAGCCCGGCCAGGACCAGCGCGCGGTAGGGGCCGTCATCGAGGCCCGCCCGTACCGCCTCCCCGAGCAGGGCGATGGCGCTTTCGAGGTCCTCCGTCGCTCCGGCCCGGTCGTACCGGGCACCCAGCGCGTCCCCGAGGTTGTAGAGGTACATGGCGCGGCCGGGACCCTCGGGGACCGCCGACAGGGCCTCCCGGAACCGGTCGATCGCGGCGTCGAGGTCTGTCGGCGGGCCGCCCCGCCGCCACTTGATCCGCAGCACGTTGCCGAGGGCGGTCAGGTGGACGGCACGGTGGGGATGCCCGACGGGCACGGCCTCCACGATGCGCTGCCACAGGTTCGCCGTACCGGAGAGCCGCTCCGGGTCGTCCGACCCGTCCAAGCCCGCGAGCAGTCGCACGGCGTACCCGGCCGCGTTCTCCGCGAGGACGGGCACGAGCGGTTCCGGCAGGTCGTCGTCGCCGGCCAGGAAACACGCGGTGAGTGCCCGCACGGCGATCCGCAGGTCCGGCCGGTCCTGGCCGCGCCCCGGGTCCCGGTCCGTCCGCGCAGCTGTCGCCCGGTGGCGGAACCAGTGGAACCAGCCGAGCAGATGACGGACGGCGAGGTCGTCGTCCACGGGCAGCAGCTCCGCGAGCCGCCGCGCTTCGCGCAGGGCTTCGGCCTCCAATACCGGTGTCACGTCACGCAGTTCCACAACACGCCGCAACCGCGCCGCCATTGCGTCCATCGCCGTCTCCGCGGCCGGTCGTACCGTGCGCGCTGGGTCCCCCGGATGACTCACGTCGGGTGATGCTAGTCCTACGATCCCCGCACCGCCGGGTAGTTCCCCGGATACGCACCGCGACAGCGGCAGCCGCTCGACGCCGGAGCACCGGGCCGTGGGGCCGGCGGCACCCCGGGCCTCCACCTGGCGCCGGGCCCGCCGCCGCGACCGCATGACGGGGGCCCGTGACGCGCGGAGGTTCCGCTCAGACCGTCTCCACCGTCTCCCGGTCCCCGACGGCCTCCCGTGCCCCGGAGGCCGGTTCGTCACCGCCGGCGGGGACGAACACGAGCCGGGCGCCCGACGGCATCGGCGCATCCCAGGCGGTCTCCACGTCGGCCATCGGCACGGCGACCGTCTCGGTGGTCGGCACCACGTCCGGCAGCCGGGCGAGCAGTTCGCGCAGGGCGGCGTCGCGGCGTGCGCCCGAGATCGAGCCGAGTCCGCTCCCGCAGACACTGACGTCCGCCTTGCGGAGCCACGCGGACGGCACGGTCATGTCCGGCCCGGCCGCGGAGCCGACCTGCACCCACCGCAACGTACGGCTGAGATCGGCACGGTGGCGCAGGATGCCGTCGAGCGCCAGCTCGGCGGGGCGGTCCCACAGGTAGTCCAGGACGACGTCCACGTCGGCGGCCGCCGCGCCGAACGCCGCCGCGATCTCCTCGTCCGAACCCGCGAGCCGCACCGTACGGTGGGCTCCCAGCTCCGTCGCGGCCCGCAGCGCTTCCGGGTCGCGCCCGGCCGCCACGACCGCGCCCGCGCCCTGGTCGAGGGCGAGCCGGATGGCGGCCCGCCCGGCGTTGCCGGTGGCTCCGAGTACGAGCACCGACTCGCCCTGGCGCAGCCGGCCCCGTTCGCGCAGCGCGATCCATGCCGAGGACGCGGGGTTCATGGCGGCGGCGACGGCGACCGGATCGAGCCCGGCCGGTACGGGCATCAGCGCGGCGGCCGGTACGGCGACCCGCTCGGCCATCGTCCCGTGCGGGGGCTCCAGCCCCGGGATGTAGACGAGTTCACCGTCCTGGGTCCGGCCCACCCCGTCGAATCCGGGGATCAGCGGAAGCGCGTCGCCGCCCGTGTAGTGGCCGCCCGAGGCGAAGGAGCGCACCAGCGGGTACAGCGCGGCCGCCAGGACCTCGACGACCACCTCGCCGGCCGCGGGGACGGGTTCGGGCACGGACTCGTACCGGGGCGGCTGCCCCAGGGCGTGGACCAAGGCTGCGTACATGAACTGGCCCCCATATGGGTGAAAAGGCGGCATGACGGACAGTCTGATTGTGACGGCTGCCCGCCGGGCTCGCCGGCTGCGCCACGCGGCGGGGCTTCGGCGGGCCGGGCTCGGACGGGCTCCGGCCGCCCGGCTTCAGCGGACCGCCGTGGCGAGGCCGTGCGCGCCGCCCGAGTGGACGAAGTCCGTCAGGGAGACCGTGTAGTCACCCTCGCCGGGGCGGTACGCGGTGCAGTACTTCGTGGGATACCAGCCGGGGATCCGCCAGGCGGCCGGCTGGGGAATGGCCTCGCAGCTCCGGTGGGCGGGTACCGTGCGCTGCCGCTGGAGGAAGTCCCTGGTGAGCATGGGCTCCATGAAGATGAGGTCGCCCGCGTACGCCCCGTAGATGAAGGTCTGGCCGCTGAGCGTGCCGGTGGACGGGGGGCGGCTGTCCAGGTGCGCGCCCATGGCGCCTTCCGCGGTCTGGGGGCTGCTCGCGGGGTAGCCCGCCGGCAGGTACGCGGCCGGGACCGGCTCGCCCGCCGCGGCCAGCTGGTCGCAGGCGATCAGCAGGGCGCAGCCGCCGGTCTTGATCGCCGACCGGACCCCCTGGGGGGCGAGGTAGAAGTGCACGTCGAAGTGGGCGACGTCGTAGCGTCCGTGCGGGTTGTGCCCGTGCGGGTTCCAGTTGAACAGCACCCACTGGAAGGGCACCTTGGCCGCGGCCGCGGGGGTGGCCGGGAGCCCGAGTTCCAGGCTGTGGCCGCCGACGCATTCGTGCATGCCGTCGAGGTGCCCGTCGGCGTCCGCGTCGTAGCAGTGCTTTCCGTCGGTGGCGGCGGAGGTGGGCAGTCCGGAGACGGCCGGGGCGGTCAGGGCTATGCCGAGCGTTCTGGGTATGCCGCCCTGGTACTCGCTGTACGTACGGACCGTGCCGCCGCCGAGCCGGGCGGCGCGGCCGTACACGGAGCAGGCCGCGCTCCCGGTGTCCTCGGCGCAGGCGGGCATGCGCGCGGCGGAGCCGGAGGGCGGTGCCGGGGCCGCGGGCCGCCCGGTGGCGGACAGGAGCGCCGCCAGCAGAGCGGCGGAGCCGAGCACGGCGAGGGAGGTGGAACGCATGCGGGAGACGTTCATACGGCGACGCTCCAGGAGGTGCGGGCGTTGAGCGCGGTGGCGTCGACGCCGGTGACCTGGCGGGTGCAGGACCTGATGCCGTCGAGGCTGTACTCGGGCAGGACGTGGCGTATGTCGTGGAAACCGTCCGGGGCCAGGGCTTCCACCTGGCGGAGCACCGGGTCGGGTTCCAGCCGGCGGTGGGCCGCGAGGAGCTTCGTGGTCTGCGGCCTGCGGTCCGCCTCGTAGCGCGCCGGCGCCTCGTCCACGCCGTGGCGGGCCAGCTCGTACGCCAGCACGCGGGCGTCGACGATCGCCTGCGAGGCGCCGTTGGAGCCGGTCGGGTACAAGGGGTGCGCGGCGTCGCCGAGCAGGACGACCCGGCCGTCCGTCCAGGTGGACAGCGGGTTCCGGTCGATCATCGGGTACCGGCCGATGCGGGGCGCCCGGGTGATGATGCCGTGGAGATCGAGGAAGCCGCTGCGCCAGCCCTCGATGTGGGTGAGGACCTCCTCCGGGGGGACCGCGCGGTCCCAGTCGGCGCCGCCGCGCGCGTCCTCCTCGCCGAGGCCGTCGTCGGTGCGGCTCTCGACGACCCAGTTGAGCAGGCACCGCCCGCTCTCGTCGGGTCGGGTGACCGGGTAGGCGACGGCCTTCACCCGGGCGTTGCAGCCGAGGATCACCATCGTGCGTCCGTCGAGGAAGGGCGGGCCCTCGGTGACCCCGCGCCACATGCATATCCCGTTGCCGAGGGGCGGTCCTTCGTTCGGATGCATGGTCGCGCGCACGGCCGAGTTGATCCCGTCCGCGCCGATGAGCAGGTCGCAGGTGTACGGGCTCGGCCGGTCCGCCACGTACGCCCGGACGGGGTGCCCGTCCGGCTCGCGGCCGCTCGCCCGGTCCTGCTCGTACCGTATGAGGCGGCCGCCGGTGACCAGGGCTTCGGGGCCGAGCCGGGCCAGGACGGCCGACAGCAGGATGTCCTGGAGGTCGGCCCGGTGCACCGAGTACTGCGGCCAGTTGTAGCCGGCGGCGCGGCCGCGCGGCTCCGACCAGATCAGGCCGCCGTAGCGGTGGTGGTACTCCAACCGGGCGGTCGCCACGGCGGCCTTGTCGAGCGCCGGCGCCAATCCGAGTTCGGTCAGCTCCCGGACGGCGGCGGGCTGGAGATTGATCCCCGCTCCGACGGCGCGCATGTTGGGGCACGCCTCCACGATGAGCAGATCGTCCAGCCCTGCCGCGTGAAGGCTCAGGGCCGTCGTCAATCCGCCAATTCCGGCACCGGCTATGAGGATGCGCGGAGAATTCTTTCGGCCGTACGGAGACATGCCCTCTACCTCCTGGGAAAGACGCCTTCCGTGGAATGTGCGGCGTTGAAAGCGGGGTGTTGAAAGCCGGGGGTTGCAAGCCAGGTTTTGAAAGTGCAGGTCAGGCGCCGCCGTTCACCCGATCAGGCTACGGCCAAGTGCCGCCTGATGGGTGACGTGGCTTTAATCGGGTGTCGGCAACAGAAAGGCTGCGACATGCCTGAAGTGACGTTCGAACCGTGCGACGTCCAGCGCCTCCAGCATGCTGTTGACTACGCCCTCCACGCCTCCAAGAAATCACTGGACGCTCTCCTGCCACCCTGGATGCCGGGCGATCTCAAACGGGAAATCAAGAGCGGATGCGTTGTATCGCATTGCGCAACGCTACTGTTCCCGGAAACGGTGGAATCCGCTCTCGCGTACTTCGACGAAAACGGCTGGCCCGCGTCGACCACGATACCGAGCGTGCTGGTCAAGCGCCGTCTGGTGGAGCGCCACTGGCTTCCGGACGATGCGGACATACGGGTGACGCGGCTGCGCGTCACGAGCGGACTGGCGCCGGAGGTCGAGGTCTTCCTCTTCCCCCGGTGCAGCCCCGGGTACACGGACGCCGTGGGCGCGCAGGAGCGCGTCCACGGTTTCGAGAACCACGTCGGCCTGTTCATGGACCGGCCCGACGCGAGGGCCCTGACCCGCCTGGCGGACCGGCTGGAGACCAGCGGCCGGATGGTCTACGAGGGTTCGGCCCACAACCCCCACGAGAACACCACGATGCTGTACTTCGCCCCCAGTGCCGCCGTGGCCATGTCACGCCGCCGCTTCCCGCGATGGGAGCTGCAGTGCGCGGGAGATCTGACGGCGTGCGCGGACCTGCGCCCGGTCCGGACGGACGCGGTGTGCAGCGCGTACGCGGCGCTCAAGGCGAACCACGTGGACGGCGGCAGCGCGGCGATGCCCGCTCGCCGGCCCGTTCCGGTGGCGGCCCGCGAAGGCTGACCGTCGGCGCTCGGACTCCCCGCCCGCGATTCCGGTTCCGGACGCGGCGGGGAGTCCTTTCGCGTTCCGCGGTGGTCGATGCGGCTCCGGCGAATTAGATGGATGGGGCACTGATCAGGCGTTCCGGCCGTTCTGATACCTCTTCAGGCCATGAAGAAGATCACCCGCCGACAGGCTTTGGGTACTGCTGCCGGCGCGCTCACCGCCGCCGGAGCGACCGCTGCCGTCATCAAGGTCTCCGGCTCGTCCTCGCCGGGCGCCGACCCCAAGGGGGCGGCCGCGGCCTCGTCGCCCGGCCCCATACCCACGGGCACCATCGACGAGGTCTACGAGGGCCGCCGCATCCAGATCGGTTTCGGCGGCGGCGAGCACCAGGGCGGCCACCACTCCCCCGGGCTGCCCACCGTCCGTATCGACGGCAACGAACTGCACGTGATGCGCAACGCCGACGGCAGCTGGGTCAGCGTCGTCAACCACTACCAGACGTTCCCCGATCCGGTCGCGGTCGTCCGCGCCGCCGTACGGGACCTGCAAGGCGCCGCCCTCGCTCCGTTCGGCCCCACGGGGAGCACGTCATGACCGTCCGCAAGAACCAGGCCAAGCTGACCGCGGACGAGAAGCGCGCCTTCACCAACGCACTCCTCGAACTGAAGCGGAACGGCACGTACGACCGCTTCGCCGCCGTCCACAACACCTTCCTCATGACCGACAGCGACTTCGGCGACCGGGTCGGCCACCGCTCCCCCTCCTTCCTCCCCTGGCACCGCCGCTTCCTGCTGGACTTCGAAGCCGAGCTGCAGAAGGCGGACCCCAAGGTCTCGCTCCCCTACTGGGACTGGACGGAGGACCGCACCCCGGCCTCCTCGCTCTGGGCCGCCGACTTCCTGGGCGGTACCGGCCGGGAGCGTGACGGGCAGGTCGTCGACGGTCCGTTCGCCTACGGAGGAGGCAAGTGGGCCGTCACCGTGGGGGTGGACAGGCGCACGTACCTGCGCCGCACCCTGGGGACGGGCGGCACCCAGCTGCCGACCAAGGCCGAGGTGAACGCCGTACTCGCCATGCCCGTGTACGACGCGGCCCCCTGGAACAGCGCCTCGGACGGCTTCCGCAACCATCTGGAGGGCTGGCGCGGCGCCAACCTGCACAACCGGGTCCACATGTGGATCGGCGGTCAGATGGCCAGCGCGGCCTCGCCCAACGACCCGGTGTTCTGGATGCACCACGCCTTCATCGACCTGCTGTGGTCCGAGTGGCAGCGCCGGAACCCGAAGTCCGGCTACCTGCCCACCGCGGCCACGCAGGACGTCGTCGACCTGCACAGGCCGATGCGGCCGTGGAACAACGTGACGCCCGCCGACCTGCTGGACCACCGGAAGTTCTACACGTTCGACACCGAGCACTGACCGCGGCGGCGCGCCGGCCCGGTCCGGGGCAGGCGCGCCGCGGCGTGGCACGTGGTGCGGGGGGCGGTGTCAGCCGAGCCGCCATTGCTGGGCCTTGCTCCCGGAGCAGTCGACGACCGTCAGCTGGTTTCCGGCGCCGTTGTCCGTCAGGCATCCGCCCTGGAACGCGATGTCCTTGATGTAGTAGGCGCCCGCCGTGGGGGCCTTCTCCAGGTTCCACCACACGCCTCCGTCGAAGGGGCCCGCGAGCTCGACGCGCGTGGTGTCCCCGAACTGCGTCAGCGCCCGCGACATCGCGGAGCCGGACGGGCCGCAGGTCTTGAAGCTGTCGTAGCTGTTCTTCTCGTGGAACCAGCCGAACGCGGTGGTGCCCCCCATGATCACCTTGCTGTTCGCCTGCGGGGCGGAGCCGCTCAGGCCGATCTTGAGCCCGTCGCCGACATTGGTGATGGCGCTCCAGCCGGCTCCGCCGCAGCCCTGCGGCGGGTTGGTTCCGCCGTTGCCGGAGCCTCCGGGCGTCGAGCTCCCGCCGCCGGGCGCGGCCCCGCCTCCGGCGGCGCCGCCGCCCGGTCCCGAGCCGGGCTTGTTCCCGGTGTTCCCGGAACCGCCCGCGGCCGGCGGGGGGTTCGGTACGGGTGCCGCGCCTCCGATGCCGCCCGCGGCGGCGCCCGCGCCGCCTGGCGCGCCGGCGTCCCCGCCCGCGTTCCCGCCCGCGGCCGGGGCCGAGGCATCGGGCGTACCGGCCGGCGCGCCCTGCGCGGGGGCCGCGCCGGGGCTCTGGCTCCCGGCGCCGGACGCCGGGGCGGACGCGGAGGTGGAGGGGTGCCGTCCCGGGCCGCTCGCGTCGCTCTGCCGCGCGCCGGCGTCGATGTAGAAGACGGTGACGGCCACCGAGACCGTGATCGTCACGCTGAACCCGATCGCGAGCGGTGCGGAGACGGACGCGGGGATGCGCAGCCGGTCCCGCCAGGACCGCCGCAGCTCGGTGGCGGCACCGGCCGGCTCCCGGCCGGCCCCGGCGACGACCGGTCCGGCCGGGGCGTCGAGCTCGCCGAGCGGCCGGCCGGCGGCCGCGCGCCGCGCCGCGGCGGCCATCACCGAGGCGTCGGCGTACCGCTCCTCGGGCCGCTTGGCCAGCGCCCTGGCGACGAAGGCGCGGACCGGCGCGGGGAATTCGGCGGGGAGGTCCGGCACCGGTTCCCTGATGTGCTTGAGCGCGATCTCGACCACCGACTCACCCGTGAACGGCGGTTCTCCGGTGAGCAGTTCGTAGCAGACGACGCCCATGGAGTAGAGGTCGGACGCCGCGACGGCCCCGAGCCCCTCCGCCTGCTCGGGAGCCATGTAGAGCGCCGTGCCCAGTACCGCGTGCGAGTCGGTGATGCCGGTGCTGGCCGCGCTGGAGCGGGCGATGCCGAAATCGGTGACCGTCACCCGGCCGTCGTCGCCGAGCATGAGGTTCGACGGTTTGATGTCGCGGTGCGTGACCCCCTGGAGGTGCGCGGCGTGCAGCGCGTCCAGGGCCTGGCCGGCGATGTCGAGCGCCTGCTCGACGCCGAGGGGCCCGCCCTGGGCCCGCACCTCGGTCAGCGTCCGTCCCTCGACGAGGTCCATGACGATGTACGCGACCTGCTCACCGGAGTCGATCCGGCTCTCGCCGTAGTCGTGCACGTCGACGATGCCCGGGTGGCTGAGGGAGGCGAGGACCGTGGCCTCCCTGCGGAAGCGCGCGGCGAACGAGGCGTCGTCGAGCAGCGCGGGCAGCAGGACCTTCACCGCGACCTGCCGTCTGAGCACGTCGTCGTCGGCGCGCCAGACCTCGCCCATGCCGCCACCGCCGATCCGCTCGGCCAGTGTGTATCGGTCCCCAAGGACCGTCCCCCGCCCCCACATGTGTCCCCCTCGTGGTCCGGTGCGCGCTGGTGGTCAGCCGAAAGCCCGTCCGGCTGAGGATACTTGGGCGTCCGGGAGCGCCCGGCCCGGGCTAGGGCCGGGCTTGCGGCCAGTGCTGCCGGCCCGCGTGGATCAGGCGGAGCTGGCGGCGGGCGGTGCGCGTGACCGCCGCCCGCTCCCCGTCGTCCGGGCCCGCGGCCAGGTAGGCGGACACCGTCATCACCATGTGGTCGACGTAGAGCCGCGCCAGCATGAGCAGGTCCTCCGCGCTCCATCCCCTGCTCAGGGGATCCGCGCCGAGCCGTTCCGCCACCTCGCGGGCGAAGGCGTCGAGCTGTCCCGCCACCGCCTCGCGCACCCTGCGTACGCCGCCGTGCCGTTCGCGCACGATGAAGCGGATGTGCGCGGGGTACTCCCGTACGAGTTCGGCCATCAAGTCCACCGTCGTGTCGATCCGCTGCGCCGCGTCGCCGGACGCGGCGAGGGTCGAGCGTACGGCGGCGTGCAGGCTCTGGAGCGCTTCGTCCACCAGGGCGATGCCCAGCTCCTCGGTGTCCCGGAAGTGCCGGTAGAACGCCGTCGGGGTCACCCCGGCGGCCCGGGTCACCTCGCGCAGGCCGAGGCTGCCCAGGCTCTGTTCCTCCAGCAGCGACAGGGCCGCGTCCAGCAGGGCCCTGCGGGTTTTGTGGCGTTGGGCCTGGCGCGCCCCGATGGTCTCACTCATGACGAAAAGTCAACCCCCGATTCCCGAAATCCGCGCGCTTGCATTTAGACTGAGCAGTCAGTGCACAACTGTCACCCATTTTGGAGGAAGCACGATGCTCTTCCTGATAGCGGCCCTCATGCTGATGGGGATCGCCCTGGGAACCGTGGCCCACGTGCCCGTTCACGTATCCCTCGCCGCCGCTGCCGCCATCGCCTGCTGGCTGCTGGTCTTCGCGGTCCGCGAGCGGACGACCCGCCGGCACCGGCCGGCCGGCCGACAGGAGGGATGATCATGAACGTACGCGACACTGCGCTCCGCTCCCCCGCCGACGCCCGCACCCCCGAACCCGAACCCACTCCCGAACCCGCCCCTGCCCCTGCCCCCACCCCCGCCGTTCGTCAGGCCGACGGGATGGCGGTGGCCTCCTTCGTGTTCGGCCTCATCGGCCTCCTGGCGATGAACCTGCTCCTCGGCCCGGCGTCGATCGTCCTCGCCGCCCTCGCCCTGCGCCGCGGTACGAGCCGACCCGGCCGCGCCCGGCTCGGTCTCGCCCTGGGCGTCGCGGACCTCGCCGTCCTCGCCTGGGTGGTCAGCGCGGACCAGACCTGGTCGTGGAGCATCGGCTGAACCACCCGCCCGCCGGCACCGCTACGGGAGCGGAGCCCCGCGGGCGGTGAGCCACAGGTCGTACCACTCCTCGTGCGTGAGGTCGGGCTCGCGCAGCGCGGCGTCGCGGCAGGCACGGATGCGCTCGGGGCGGCCGCTGCCCACCACGGGGGCGATCCGCGCCGGATGGCGCTGGAGCCACCACAGCAGGACCGTCTCCGGCGTCGTGCCCTTGGCGTCGGCCAGCTCCCGTACGAGACGGGCCGTCGCCCGCTCCTCGGGGCTCTCCTGCCGTCCGGTGAAACGGCCCTGCGCCAGCGCGCCCCAGGCCTGGAGGCGGACCCCGTACTCCAGGCAGTACTCGACGGTCCCGGACGGGAACCCGCCCGCCGCCGCCGCGGGCGTGTTGACGAGGACGCCGTCCTCCAGCCAGTCCCTGCGGTCCAGGCTCATCTCCAACTGGTTGGCGACCAGCGGGAACGCGAGGTGCCGCTGGAGGCGGGCGATCTGCGCGGCGTTCATGTTCGAGACGCCAAAGCGGCGGACGAGCCCCTGCTCGCGCAGCGAGGTGAGCGCCGCCGCGACGTCCTCCGGGTCGGCCAGCGGATCGGGCCGGTGCAGGAGCAGGACGTCGACGGCGTCGGTGCGCAAGCGCGCGAGGCTCTCCTCCACCCGCCGCACGATGGCGGAGCCGCGCAGGTCGTAGATGCCGGGGCGGTCCCCGTCCGCCAGCCGGATCCCGCACTTCGTCTGCAGCACGATCCGCTCCCGCAGGCCGGGGGTGCGGGCCAGCACCTCGCCGAAGACGGCTTCCGCCTTGCCGCGGCGGTAGATGTCGGCGTGGTCGAAGGTGTCGATGCCGCTGTCCAGCGCCGCCTCGATCGCCGCCTCGGCCGCGTCGATGTCGGCCGGCCCGTACGCATCCGTGTCCCAGCCGCCGCCGAGCGCCATGCATCCGTACAGCAGCCGGGTGCCGTCCTTCTCCGGTGGTGTGATCGCCATGCCTCTCACCCTACGAGGCCGCCGGTTTCGTGGCGGGCCGGGGGCGGGGGGCCTCCACCGGCTTCTTCTGCGGCGGAGGCGTCCTCGGCGGGTAGGAGGGCGGCACCTTCGGTCCGCTCGTACGGGTCGGCGTCGTCGTCATGCGACCACGCTACGGGCTGGGGCGCCTTCCGGGCCGGTGAGCGCCGGTGAGTTCCCGAGGGGTACCGCGTCGGGGCCCACCGCCGCGCGGGCGGCGCGGTGGTGGGCCCCGACGGCCCTTGCGGCTCCTGCGGCGTCCTCGTTACGGGGCCATCTCGTACGCCCCGGACAGCGCCTCGACGCGGTCCCAGACCCGGGCCGAGCGGGCGGCGTCGACGACCGGGCGCCGGACCGCGCCGAGCGCCCAGCTCTGCTGCTGCTCGGTGGCGGAGTCCTTGCCGTGGAGTTCGACGGCGTGGGCCGAGAAGTCCCGTACGAGGACGGCGAACAGCTCGTCCAGCACGTCCTCGTCGAGGCCGGTCAGCCGCGCCTGCTCCAGGATCAGCTGGCCGTGGACGACGAGCGCGAAGAGCTGGCCGACGGCGAGCAGGAGGTCGAGGTCGCGGCTCTGCTCCTCGTCCGGGGCGGCGGTGGTGACGAACGCGCAGAGCGCGTCGGCCTGTTCGCGGAACCGGGCGACGTTCGGCAGCGCGGCGTACGCGTCGAAGGCGGGGCGCCAGTCGTGGAAGCGGACGGAGCCGAGGCCGCGGGCCGGGCCCTGCCGGAAGAGGAAATCGTCGTCGGCCGCGTCGAGGCGGGTCGGCACGGCCGGGTAGTCCACCGGGTCCAGCAGGTGGTTGCGCATGAACTTGAGGATCAGCGCGAGGTTGACGTGGACCGTGCCCTCCAGCTTGGGCAGTCCGCGGATCTCGACGGCGGCCTGGGCGAAGTAGTTGTCCTTCTCGAAGCCCTTGGCGGCGATGACGTCCCACATCAGGTCGATGACCTTCTCGCCCTCCGTGGTCACCTTCATCTTCGTCATCGGGTTGAAGAGCAGGTAGCGGCGGTCGTCGGGGCCGGCGGTGCGGAAGTAGTCGACGGCGCGGTCGCTGAACAGCTTCATGCCGACGAGGCGTACGTACGCGTCCGCCAGCTCGCGGCGCACGTGCGGGAAGGCGGTGACGGGGCGGCCGTAGAGGATGCGGTTCTGCGCGTGGGTGACGGCCTCGTACATCGCGTGCTCGCAGATGCCGATCGAGGCGGTGCAGAGGTTGAACTTGCCGACGTTGACGGTGTTCAGGGCGGCGTCGAAGGCGGCGCGGCCGGTGTGCAGGACGTCGTCCGCGCCGACCGGGTACTCCTCCAGGCGGAACTCGCTGACGTACTTGGAGGAGTCGACGACGTTCTTCACCAGGTGGTAGGCCGGGTGGCGGCTGTCGGCGGCGAAGAAGACGTACCCGTCCGGGCCCTCGACGTCGGTGCGGCGGCCGAAGACGGAGACGAGGCCGGCGGCGTTGCCGTTGCCGATGTAGTACTTGGAGCCGGTGGCGCGGAAGCCGCCGTCACCGTCGGGCTCCAGCAGCATGTCGGTGGAGTAGATGTCGGCGCCGTGGGTCTTCTCGGAGAGGCCGAACGCGAACACCTCGCCCTGGGAGAGGAGTTCGGCGGCGCGGGCGCGGGCGGCGGCGTTGTCGCTCTGCCAGACGGGGCCGAGGCCGAGGATCGTCACCTGCCACGCGTACCAGTAGTCCAGGCCGTAGAACCCGAAGATCTCGTTGAGGGCGGCGATCCGGGCGGTGTCCCAGCGCTTGTCCGGTGCGCCCCCGGCGTCGGCGGACGGGGTGAGGAAGGTGGCGAACAGGCCTTCCTTGGCGGAGAAGGCGATGAAGTCGCCGAGCCAGGCGCGGGTGCGGTAGTCCTCGATCAGCTTGCGCTTGCCGCGCTCCTCGAACCAGTCGACGGTGGCGCGCAGCAGCCTGCGGGTCTCGGGGTCGAAGTGCTGCGGGTCGTAGGTGCGCGGGTTGAAGAGGAGGGAGTCGGCCATGGAGGTTCGCCTTCCGGAGCGGGTCGAGGGGTGGAGGTGCTGGTTCCGAAGGTGCTGGTGTCGAGCTGAGGGGGTGGCGGCTCAGGCGCGCGGGCGGGGCGCGGCGAGCCGGTGGACGGTGGCGAGTACGTCGTCGAGCCAGGCGATCGTCATGCGCTCGTACGCGATGCCGCCGCGGAGGACGACGTGCTGCAGTTCCTGGCCGGCGTCGAGCGGTGCGGGCGCCTCGGGTCCGGTGAAGTCGCGCAGTTCCCCGGCGAGGTAGCGGGCGAGCCGGTCCGCGTGGGCCCGGCGGTGCCGCTCGACCTCGCGGACCAGCGCGGCCGGGTCGTCGAAGGCCGCGCCGCGGATCTTGACGGCGAGGTCGTGGCGGAGGCTCTCGGGTTCGATCGGCTCGTGCAGCCACCGCGCGAGCGCGGCGCGGCCCGGGTCGGCGACGGAGTACTCCTTCTTGTCCGGCCGGCCCTGCTGGGCCACCTCGCGGACGGCGAGCAGGCCGTCGGTCTCCATGCGCTTGAGGACGCGGTAGATCTGCTGGTGGGTGGCGGTCCAGAAATAGCCGATGGACCGGTCGAAGCGCCGGGCGAGCTCATAGCCTGACCCCGGCTTCTCCAGCAGCGAGACGAGGATCGCGTGTTCGAGCGCCATGCCCCCGATCCTTCTATGCAACTCGTTGCATAGACAAGTCGCAGCGCCCGGGTGAGACGCGGCTCACCCGGAGCGCGGGTGGAGCGGACGAACCTTTACCCGCCCCTGATGGCATGCCCAGGTCAAATCTGCCAGGCTCTTCCGGCAGTCGTCGCCCCGACCCAGGGGGACACGGCACAGACACGCACGGCACAGCAGATCTCACCCAGCGTTCGTGCACACGACACGCACAGCCCGCGGCTGCCCTCCGGCGCACCCGAGCCGACCGGGCGGCCACCGAGCAGGCCGGAATCCGGCCGCCTCAAAGGAGTTCCGCGTGAGACCGACCCCCCACAAGGCCCTCGCAGCGTGCATATCCGCCTTCGCCGCGCTGGCCACCGCCGCACTGTCCATCACCCCGGCCACGGCCGCGCCGCACCGGGCGCCCGCGGCGGCCGCCGCCTGCACCCCGGGCCAGGTGGTCGCCAACGGCGGCTTCGAGAGCGGCACTTCGCCGTGGACCCAGTCGCAGACCGGCATCATCACCAGCCGTGCCGGCCAGGCCGCGCACGGCGGCACCGCCTTCGCCTGGCTGAACGGTGTGGGCCGTACCCACACCGACACGCTCTCCCAGAGCGTCACGGTCCCGTCCGGATGCAGCACGGCCACCCTCACCTTCTGGCTGCACATCGACACCGCCGAGACGACCACGTCGACGAAGTACGACAAGCTGACGGCGAAGATCGGCAGCACGACACTCGCCACGTACTCGAACCTCGACAAGAACACCGGCTACGCCCAGAAGTCGTTCGACGTGTCCGCCTTCGCGGGGCAGACCGTCACCGTCGCCTTCACCGGCACCGAGGACTCCAGTCTCCAGACGAGCTTCGTCGTCGACGACGTCGCGCTCGACACCTCCGGAGGCACCACCCCGCCCGGGGACTCCACGCGCACCCCGGCCGCCCCCTCGTACACCGTCAACCTCAGCAGCAACACCAGCGGCACCGTCTGGACCGGCCACGAGAGCGCGAGCTTCACCAACGCCTCCCCCACCCCGCTCAGCGAGGTGTACCTGAGGCTGTGGGACAACTACCACGGCACCTGCTCCGCCATGCCGATCGCGGTCAGCAACGTCACCGGCGGCACGGCGGGCGCCCTCTCGGTCGCCTGCACCGCCCTCAAGATCGACCTGCCGACGCCGCTGACTCAGGGTCAGACCACCACGATCGGCTTCGACCTGGGCATCACGGTGCCCAGCGGAGCCGACCGCTTCGGCTACGACGGCGCCTTCAGCATGCTCGGCAACGCCCTGCCCGTCCTCGCGGTCAGGGACGGGGCGGGCTGGCACCTGGACCCGTACACCAACAACGGAGAGTCCTTCTACTCACTGGCCTCCGACTTCCGCGTGGCCCTCGACCACCCGAGCACCCTGCTCGTCCCGGCCACCGGCGCCTCGGTGGACACCCCCGGCACCAGCGGGCGTACGGTCACCACGGCCACCGCGACCAAGGTCCGTGACTTCGCCTGGGCGGCCGGCCCGTTCAGCAAGATCTCCGGCACCTCGGCCGCCGGCACCCCGATCAACATCTACTCCGTCTCCGGCATCAGTTCGGCCGACTCGCAGTCGATGCTGACCACCGCCACATCCGCCGTGGACGCGCACTCGGCGCGGTTCGGCGCCTACCCGTACGGCGAACTGGACGCCGTCATCGACAACAACTACTGGTTCGGCGGGATGGAATACCCGGGGTTCGTCCTCGACCTGGTCAGCACCACGGCACTCACCCACGAGATCGGCCACCAGTGGTGGTACGGCATCGTCGGCGACGACGAGTACACCAGCCCGTGGCTCGACGAGGCGTTCACCGACTACGCCACCGACCTCGCCCTCAACAAGACGGGAACCAACTGCTGGAGCAGCGTCTCGTGGGCCTCGTCCGCCGAGAAGATCACCAACTCCATGGGGTACTGGGACGCCCACTCCTCCCGCTACTCCACCGTCGTCTACGGCTACGGCAAGTGCGCCCTGCACGACCTGCGGCGCACCCTCGGTGACACGGCCATGGCCAAGCTGCTGAAGGACTACGCCACTTCGCACTGGTACGGCGTCTCCACGACCGCCGAGTTCAAGGCCGCCGCGCAGGCCGCCACGACCACGGACCTGACCGCGTTCTGGACCCAGCACCGGATCGACGGCTGACCTGACGAAGGCCGGGAGCCGGCCTGACGACGATTCGCCGCGGTGGGCGCCTTTCCGGCGCCTGCCGCGGCGAACTCATGCGTGCCGTCGGCACCCTAGCCGTCACCTGTGACATGTGAAATATTACCTGCGCTTCGACTCCGACCGAACTCCTCGAAAGGTCCGTCACGTTGCGCAGACTCCCAGCGGTGGTAGCGGCGATATCCCTCGCCCTCCTCGCCACCCCCGCGCTCGCCGCGCCCGCCGCCCCGCCCCCCGCGGCGCAGCAGGCCCCCGAACTCTCCCCCGCCCCGCCGTCCGCGCCGCTGGAGGTCCAGCGCCAGAGCCTGCGCCGCCAGGCCCTCGAAGGCGTCGCCGCCGGCACCACGGCGGCTGAGGCCGACGGCACGCTCCCCCGCAAGGCCGCGGTCGGCAAGCGGTACGTCGAACTCGCCCAGGAGCGCAAGGACAAGATCTTCGTGATCCTGGCCGAGTTCGGCGACCAGGTGGACAACACCACCGAGTTCGAGGGCAAGCCGCGCTTCGGCGGCACCCCCGGCCCCCGGCACAACACGATCGCCAAGCCGGCGAAGACCGACAACCACACCCTGTGGCGCAAGGACTTCGGCCAGGCCTCCTACCAGCAGCAGTTCTTCGGCGCCGATCCCGGAGCCGACTCGCTCCGCAACTACTACCGCCTGCAGTCCTCCGGCCGCTACGACATGGACGGCCAGGTCAGCGACTGGGTGCGGCTGCCGTGGAACGAGGCCCGGTACGGGTCGGACAACTGCTCCGAGCCCGGCCAGTGCCGCACCAACTGGGACCTCGTACGCGATGCCACCAACGCCTGGTACCACACCGAGCGCGCCAAGGGCCGTACGCCGGAGGAGATCAAGGCACAGCTCGCCGAGTACGACGTGTGGGACCGCTACGACGCCGACCACGACGGCAACTTCGACGAGCCGGACGGCTACCTCGACCACCTCGTCGTCGTCCACGCGGGCAAGGACCAGACCTGGGGCGGCGGGGACCAGGGCAAGGACGCCGTATGGGCGCACCGCTGGTTCGCGTACTGGGACCAGGCCGGCAGCGCGGGGCCCGCGGGCAACAAGGCGGGCGGCGTCCCGGTCGGGGACTCCGGCATCTGGGCCGGCGACTATCTGACGGGTGGCGAGAACAGCGGAGTGGGGCTGTTCGCCCACGAGTTCGGGCACGATCTGGGACTGCCCGACCTGTACAGCTCCGACGGGGACAACAGCGTCAACTTCTGGTCGCTGATGTCCACGGCCTCCTACCTCGGCAAGGGGCGGAACACCACCGGGGACTACCCCGGCGACCTCGATCCCTGGAGCAAGCTGCAACTGGGCTGGCTGGAGTACACGGAGGCCGACGCGGGCCGCAAGACGCGGGCCGTGCTCGGGGTCTCCGGCTACAACACCGAGGATCCACAGGCCCTGTTGGTGCACCTGCCGCCGTCGGTGACCCGTACCGATCTGACCGACCCGTACGAGGGCGGCAGCCAGTGGTGGAGCGGTACCGGCGACCTCATGGACAACACCCTGACCCGGACGGTCGACCTCTCCGGCGCCGCGGGGCAGCCCGCCCGGCTCGACGCCCGCGTCTGGTACGACATCGAGCAGGACTTCGACTTCCTGACCGTGGAGGCGTCGACGGACGGCGGCACCGCGTGGTCCCCCCTGCCGGGCACGGTCCGCGGCGCGGCGATCCCGCCGAAGGGGATCTCCGGCACGTCGGGCGGATGGGCCGAACTCGCCGTACCGCTCGACCAGTTCGCGGGCCGCTCCGTCCAACTGCGGCTGCGGGTGACCTCGGACGGCAACACCCACGGCAAGGGGGTCACCTTCGACGACATACGGATCACGGCGGGCGAGCGGGAGCTGCTGCGCGACGGCGCCGAGGCGGGCGCGAACGGCTGGACCGCGCTGAAGTGGTCGCGCACGCAGGGGCGTACGGGCTCCGCCGAGCACCCGCGCGCGTACCTGGTCGAGAACCGTCGCTACACCGGCTACGGGGCCTACCTCAAGACCGGGCCGTACAACTTCGGCGCCGGGAACGACACGGTGGAGTTCTACCCGTACCAGCAGGGCGTGCTCATCTGGCTCTGGGACACGGCGTACAGCGACAACACCACCAAGGCGCACCCGGGCGCGGGCCTGCTCCTGCCCGTCGACGCGCGTCCGGAGCCGCTGCGAAACGCCGACGGCACGCTGCTGAACGCGCGGGCGCAGACCTTCGACGCGACGTTCTCGACGCGCCCCAGCGACGAGATCGTGCTGCACAAGGCCGGCGTGCCGGTGCTGATCCCGTCCCGTCCCGGGGTCCCGGTCTTCGACGACCGGCGGGGCGGCTACTGGAACGCCGACCTGCCGCAGGTGGGCGTGAAGGTACCGGACACCGGGACGCGGATCGCGGTGGTGAAGGAGGCCTCGGGCGGCGCCCTGACCACCGTCCAGGTCAGCCCTTCCCCCTGACGGACGACTGCGGGCAGCCGTCCGGGCCGGACGGCTGCCCGCACGAGAACGGCTTCGCCGGCCGGGGGGATTACAGGGCGAAGGGGCCGCTCGGGCCGAAGGCCCGGTCGGCGAAGCGGGTGCCGATGCGGTGGTGGGAGGCGGCGTCCGGGTGGAGGTCGTCGGGGAGCGGCAGTTCGGCGAAGTCCGCCTCGCCGTACAGTTCGCGGCCGTCCAGGTAGTGGAGGTTCGGGTCTTCGGCGGCTCGCTGCTCGACGATGCGGGCCAGTTCGTCCCGGATGACGCCCAGCGTCAGCTTTCCGGCGGCGCGCTCCGCCGGATCGCCCGCTGCGCGGAACCGGAGCCTGCCCTCGCCGAGGGTGCTGAAGTCCGGGGCCGTAGGGCCGGGGGTGTCCTCGTGGATGGGGCACAGGACGGACGAGACGACCAGCAGGGGCGCGGTGGGATGGCCCTCGCGGAGGGTGTCGAGGAAGCCGTGCACGGCCGGGGTGAAGGCGCGCAGCCGCATCAGGTCGAGGTTGACCAGGTTGATGCCGATCTTGACGCTGACCAGGTCCGCCGGGGTGTCCCGCATGGCCCGGGCGACGAACGGGTCGAGCAGGGCGCTGCCGCCGAATCCCAGGTTGACCAGGTCCACGCCGCCGAGGGAAGCGGCCAGCGCCGGCCAGGTCGTGGAGGGGCCGGCGGCGTCCGATCCGTGGCTGACCGAGCTGCCGTGGTGCAGCCATACCCGGCGGCTGCCGTGCGGTACGGGCTCGACGGGGGCGTCGGTGCGCAGCGCGACGAGCTCGGTGAGCTCGTTGTACGGGAGCCAGATCTCGACGTCCTTCGGGCGGTCGGGCAGAGCGCCGAACCGGACGGTGCCGACCGGGCCGGGCCGCGTCTCCACGGCCCCGGTGGTCATGTCGACCGTACGGACGTTGCCGCCGGTCACACCGGCCTGCGCGGCGAGGCGGCCGTCGACGAGCAGGTCGTACGCGCCGTCGGGCCGCGGCGGGGCGCCCACGTACGCCATCTTGGTGCGGAGCGCGTCGAGCTCGATGACGGTGGCCCGGGTGCGGAACACCAGCCGTACGCCGGAGGGCTGCGCCTGCGCCATCGCCAGTTGCCCGTCGGTGTTCTGCGCGCGGGCCCACGCGGGGAGCCGGTGCGGGAGCAGCCCGTGCTCGGTGCGCTCCAGGTCGAGCGCGCCGCGCAGGAGGTCCGCGGTGAGGGGTGTGGTGAGGGGTGCGGTGGTCCCGTGGGAGGGGCCGGGCACGGAAGCGGGCTGGTGGTTCATGTCCCCAGCCTGTCAACCGGATGCCGGATCCGCACATGACTTTCCGCGCCCTGCCTCAGCCGATGTCGACCACGCCGGCCCACGCGGGTGGCCTATCCGGGACGTAGTCGGGGTCGTCCTCGTCCCAAGAGCGCTGCCGCGCGAACAGGCCGATCACCGTGCGGCACGGGGGACGGGTGGTGGGCCACGCCGTCTGGCCGTCGGTCAGGACCACGATGACGTCCGGCCGCGCCCCCGACCCCAGCGCCTTCGCGAAGCCCGTACGCAGATCCGTACCGCCGCCGCCCACCAGTGGGATGCCCTCGGCGCGGCACAGTGGGTGGGCGATCCGGGCCGCCGCGTCGCACGGCACCACCGTGACCAGGTCCCGGCGGCCGCCCACCGCACGGGAGATCGCGGCGACCTCCAGCAGTGCGCTGCCCAGTTCCGCGTCGCTGACCGACGCCGAGGTGTCGATGACCACGCAGACCCGGGGCGGCCTGCGCCGCAGGCTCGGCAGCACCACGCCCGGCACCCCGGCCGAGCGCCGCGCGGGGCGGCCGTACGTGTAGTCCTCGCCCGCGCCGGAGCCGGTGGCCGCCGAGCGGACCGCCGCCCCCAGCAACTCCCGCCACGGCTGCGGCGGATGGAAGGCCTCCTCCGCCCACCGCCGCCACCCGCTCGGGGCGCTGCCGGGACGGCCGGTGATGCCCTGCGCCACCCGGAACCGCACCGCGTCCCGCTCCTGCTCGCCGAGCCCGTGCGCGCCGTCCTCCCCGAGGTCCCACTCCCGTTCCAGCCCGTCGGCGCCGCTGCCGCAGTCCAGCCACGCCATGTGCTGCGTGGCCGGTCCGAGCCCGAACTGCCGCAGGTAGTCCTCCATGAGCTGCCCCTCGGGCAGCCCCAGGGCGGCCGGCTGGACGGCGCCCTCGGGCCGGACCAGTCCGTCGCCGTACACGTCGTCGTTGATCTCGAAGTCCGCCGCGATGTTCATCCGCAGCCGCTCCGCCGGGCCGTGCAGCCCGCGCTCCCGCGCGACCCGGTCGCCGCGCCCGTGGTGGTCGCGCAGCAGGTGCGACACCTCGTGCACCCATACGGCGGCGAGTTCCTCCTCCGGCGTACGGTCCACGAACGACGGCGAGACGTAGCACCGCCAGTGCCGGTCAACGGCCATCGTCGGCACCCGGCGCGACTCCACCGTGTGCAGGGCGAACAGCGCGGTCGCGAGGTACGGCCGGACGCGGGCGGCGTGCAGCCGGGCGGCGAACAGCTTGTCGCGGTCCAACGTCCCCGAACCCCCGCTCATCGCGTGCCGTTCGTGGCCGCCACGGCCCGGGCCGTCGCCCGGTCCGCCCGCCGGGACAGGCTCACGAGACCGGCGAGCCGCTCGATCGCCTCCGGTACGTCCCACTCCTCGCGGCGCAGCGCGGCGAGCGCGGTGGCCGGTACGACGACCAGGTCCGGGGCGCCCGTCTCCAGCGCCCGGACCAGCAGCGCCCAGGCCGCGTCCCAGCGCGCCTTCTCCGGACGCCCCCGGACCGCCTCGACCACGCCGTCGAGGACCGCTTGCCGCAGATCGCCCCGCTCTGGCAGGGCGGCGGCGGCCGGATCGGCGAGCAGTTCCTCGGGGTCCGGGAGCTCCATCCGGTCCAGGGCCGCCAGCAGCTCCAGCCCGGGCCCGTCGCCCACCGTGCCCCTGACCAGCAGGGAGAGTACGTCGCGGGAGGAGCCGGCCGCGGTCGCGAAGGCGATCAGGTGCAGGGTCATCTCCCAGCTCCGCGGTGACGGCCAGGGGCCGCCGCGGCGGGTTTCACCGGTGGGGAGCCGGTGTACGAGTGTGGGGCGTGCGGCGAGCAGTCCGCACACGGCGCGGCGAGCGTGGTCCACGGCATGCGGCAGCACGGTGGGGTCGAGGCGCGGCAGCGTGGCCCGGGGCCACGTCCCGCCGAGACCCCGTACGACGACATCGTGGTCGTGGGTCCACTGGAGGTGGACGAACCGGTTGGCCAGCGGCGGGCTCAGCTCCCAGCCGTCGGCGGCCGAGGAGCGCGGGTTGGCGGCGGCCACGATCCGTACCCCGGGCGGGAGTCGGAGCGCGCCGATCCGCCGTTCGAGAACGAGGCGGAGCAGGGCGGCTTGTACGGCCGGCGGGGCGGTGGACAGCTCGTCCAGGAACAGCAGTCCCCGGCCGGCCCGTACCAGGCGTACGGCCCAGTCCGGCGGGGCCATCGGAACACCGTGTTGCGCGGGGTCGTCTCCGATGATCGGCAGGCCCGAGAAGTCGGACGGCTCGTGCACGCTGGCGATCACCGTGGTCAGCGGCAGGTCCAGGGAGGCCGCGAGCTGGGTCAGTGCCGCGGTCTTGCCGATGCCCGGCTCGCCCCACAGGAGTACGGGCAGGTCGGCGGCAACGGCCAGGGTCAGGGCCTCCAGTTGGGTGTCGGGGCGCGGTTCGGTGGTGGTGTCGCGCAGCAGGGACAGCAGCGCGCCGGCGATGTCGAGCTGGGAGGCGGGAGCCGGGTCGGAGGGGGCGTCCGTGACGGCGAACGGGGTGTATGCGGGCATGTTCGAGCACCTTTGGGGTTCGTGGTGTACGCCGGGTCAGCGGCGCGGGCGCGAGCGGCGCTCGCGCGGGGGGCGGATGCCCGGGAGCAGATCGCCGGGCTTGGGTCTGGGCCGGGGGCCGGTCAGGTCCGCCCTGTACAGCCCGTACGTGATCCGGCGTCGCGCGGCCGCCTCCAGTTCGTCCCGGAGGGCTCCGTCGCGCAGCAGTGCGTCGGGGCCGAGCAGCCGCTCGACGACGGCCAGCGCGCCGGCGGTGTCGCCGTGGTCGAGGCGTTCGCGTACGCCGGAGAGGCAGTCCGGCCGGCGGTGTGCCTGGTCGATCGCCTGGAGGCAGGGCAGCGGGGTGCCGGTCAGGGCGACCAGCAGTTCCTCCCGCCGAATCTCGTCCGAATCGTGGTCGAGCGGGGCCAGTACCCCGTCGACCAGGCCGATCCGGTGCTGAGAGCCCCTGCACTCGACGAGGTGAGGCTGTCCCGCCCGGTCCGGGACCCGGGACGGACCGGGCGGCGCGTGGTCCGGTACGAGCGCCGGGGCGACGAGCGGGTGCAGTCGGTCGGGCTCGATCCACCCGCTGCGCAGCAGGTCCAGGTCGGGCAGGACCCAGGTCGCCGCGTCGGGCAGGACCGGCGGCGCAGGGGCGCCGGAACCGTTGGCGGCTGCCGAGATCCGCACGTCCGGCGGCCGGCCGCCGCCCTCCCCCACGAGCTCCAGGTCCAACCGGCGCCGGGACCCGAGCCGCACGCCGACGGTACGGGTGGCACGCTCCTCGGCGTCGAGCAGGATCGCCGCCTCGGCCGCCCAGCGGTCCACGGCACAGCGAAGCCCCTGAGGCACAAGTCCCGCTAGACCGGCCTTTCTTGAGGGGAGATCGGCGCCGGATCGGATGCGGAGCTCATCGGCCTGCCGTGCGTCCCAGAGGTGGCGGTGCAGGTCGAGGCGGAAGCGCGGGTCGGGGTGCGGGTGCGGATGCCGGCGGGTGCCGGGCCCGGCGCGGGACCCGTCCCACAGCGCGAGGCTGATCCGCTGACCGGCATCGGCCCACGCCGGCGGGGTCCGGGCCACGATGTGTACCGGATACGCGCCCCCGGCCCGGCCGTACCGGGCCAGGGTGAGGGTCAGGCCCGGTCGCAGCAGCCCGTCGGGAGCGATCCTGGGCATGTGCCAGCGCAGCAGGTCGGGTGCCAAGTGGCGGAGATCGGCGCGGAGTCGGGCGGTGAGTTCGCGCCCGTGGGTGCGTGCCGCGGAACGCAGGTCGAAGTCGAGGTCGATGCCTGCGGCGGCGCACGCCCCGGCCCAGTCCCCGGCAAGGCGGCGGGCGGTGGCGGTCGCGATCATGGAGGGCGGCACGGCGAACTCGCGCACGCGCAGCCAGAGGGAGAGACGGGAGGAGCCGTCGGCGGCGGAAGTGAGCATCAGCACTCACCTTGCGCGGACGGGACCCCCATTCCGTGAGCGGTCTGAGTGATCATCGCGATGACCATAGCCCCCCGTTTGCCGGATCTGCCAGGGTTTTTTTGGGGGCTGCCGCCACGCACCGGGTGCGACTCGGGTCGCAGGGGTCACCAGACCTGAGGGGGACGCCGAGGTGTGGGCGGGGCTCGGACCATGGCGGGGTGGATGCGATGAACACGCTCGTGCAGATGTCCCCTTGGGAAGCCCTCCTCGTGCTGGGCGCCTTCGCGCTCGTGCTGGTGCGGTGGCTTCCTCCCCGCCCCCGGCGGCCGGTCACCTTCGGCGCGGCGGCCTCGGTCGCGCTGTCCGGGGCCGTGCTCGGCGTACTCGGGCTGCGCTGGCAGATGGTGCCGGTGCTGGCCGGCGCGGCCGTCGTCCTGCCGTTCGCCCTGTCGCCCCTCCTGCGGAGCGCGAGGCGCAGGGCTCCTTGGTGGCTGGCGCTGCCGGGGTCGGCGGTGTGCCTCGCGCTGGTCGCCGCGGGTCCGGCGACGGTCTGGGCGCTGCCCACGCCGGTGTTCCCCGCACCGACGGGCCGGTTCGCGGTCGGCACCGGGGTCCTGGAGCTGACCGACCCGGAGCGCCCCGAGACCGCCACGACCGCGCCCGACGACCGGCGTACGGTCGTCGTCCAGTACTGGTATCCCGCACGCAAGCCCCCCGCCGGCGGTCGCCCCGCCCCCTACCTCGGCCGCACGGAACACGAGGCCCGCGTGGTGTCCGGCGCGCTCGCCGACTACTCCGGTCTTCCCGGGTTCCTGCTGGACGGCCTCCCGCGCGCCCGTACGCACGCCACCTTCGGCGTTCCCGCGGCGGACGGCGCGGGCCGAGACGGCGCGGGCGGCGAGGGCGGCGAGGGCGGCGCGGACCGGTTCCCCGTCGTGCTGTTCTCCCCCGGCCTCGGCGGGGTGCGCACGCAGAACACGGCCTGGGCCGAGGAGCTGGCCGGGCACGGCTACGTCGTCGTCGGCCTCGACCACCCCTACGACTCCGCCGCGGTCGTGCTCTCCGACGGCCGCACGATCCGTACGGAGGTCTCGGCGACGGGCGACGACGCCGAGGACGAGAGGCGTGCGGCGGCGTGGACCGCGGTCCGCGCCGCCGACCTGAGCTTCGTACGGGCCCAGTTGGGCCGCATCGACAGCGGAGAGATCGCCGGCCCGCTCACCGGGCACCTCGACACCGCCCGCGTCGCGGCGGCCGGCCACTCCCTCGGCGGCGGCGCCGCCCTCCAAGCCGCGCGCCAGGACCCCGCCATCGCCGCTGTCATCGACCTGGACGGCTTCCCCCACGACCCGACCCCCCAGCCCTTCCGCCAGCCGGTGCTCGCGCTCACCCAGGCCATCGGCCCGGACACCGACCCGGAGTACCTCCCGAAGCTCACCCGCGTCCTCAGCCTCAGCGCCGCGACGACCTACCGGCTCACCGTCCCCGGAGCCGCCCATCTCACCTTCACCGACGCCCCGCTGTACCTGCCGCCCCTCCCCTCGCTCGTCGGCTCCCTGGACCGGACCGAGGGCCCGCGCATCACGGCCGGCGCGAGCCTCGCCTTCCTCGACGCCGCCCTGCGCGACGGCCGGGGCGATCCGGCCGCCGCCCTGTCGGCGTACGGCGCCCTCACCGTCCACCGGCCCGGGGGTTCCTGAGGGCCCAAGTCGACTGCGTGAACAGTCGGTTGAACTCCGGGGCGGGCCGGTCGCACCGTGCATATGCTCCCCCCGTACGCCGTACGCCAGTACCTCGAAACCTAAGGGGACCGCTTCGTGAGTGTCCGCATCCAACCCTCCTCCCAGGTCGACGAGAGCGCCGAACTCGGGGACGGGACCACGATCTGGGATCTGGCGCAGGTACGGGAGGACGCGCGGCTCGGGCGCGACTGCATCGTTGGACGGGGCGCGTACGTGGGGCCCGGCGTACGGATCGGCGACAGCGTGAAACTCCAGAACTACGCGCTCGTCTACGAGCCCGCCGAACTCGGCGACGGGGTGTTCATCGGCCCGGCCGCCGTGCTCACCAACGATTTCTACCCACGGGCCGTGGACCCGGACGGCAAGCAGAAGCGCGGCGGTGACTGGGAGGCCGCCGGTGTCGTGGTGGCCGAGGGGGCGTCGCTGGGAGCCCGGTCGGTGTGCGTCGCCGGGGTGCGGATCGGGCGGTGGGCGCTCGTCGCGGCCGGCGCGGTCGTGTCCCGGGACGTACCGGACTTCGCACTGGTCGCAGGGGTACCGGCCCGCCGCATCGGCTGGGTGGGCCGGGCCGGTGTCCGCCTGGTGCAGCGCGAGGGCGAGCCGGGCGTGTGGGAGTGCCCGCGCACCGGCGCGCTGCACGAGGAGAAGGACGGAACCCTGGCCGAACGGACCTGACGGTACGTCGGCAATTTAGGTCAGCGGCATTTCCGCAAAACCGCAATCAGCGAACATCCTTGGGCATACCTTGTCCCTGTACACGGGATCTGAGCAGGCAACAGGCTTTGTTCAGTGGGGGGTTGTACACGACGAGGGCATCGCGGACCAAGTGACGACGGACGGCGCGCAACGCGCCCGCCCGGCGCTGCCGTTCGCGCGTGCTCCGGTCCGGGGCATCGCTGGGGGGATCCAGTGGGCGGCCCCGGACGGTTCGTGCCATCGGGGGGAACCACACCGCCGGCACGTGCGCCGTCATGCGCGATTCCCTCCGCCGAACGACGACCGCCGGGTCTGTCCGAGGAGCGATCAGAGGGGGTAGGTGTGTTGGAGCCGTACAGCTCGGACATACGAAGTGCGCGCAGCACACGGGAAGCCGGGGTGGGGACCCGGTGACCGAGACACGAGCAGCACGATTAGGAGCACTGGCCCACGAGGACCCGTCGCTGCACGCGCTCGCCGAGCGGCTGCTCGCGCTGGCCGAGGCGGGACTGCCCGAGATGTACCTGCCGGGCGCCGACACCTTCGTGTTCACCCGGGTGGGCAAGGTCACCTCCGACGGCGTCCGCCGCATGGAGGCTCGCGGGACCAGCACCCGGTACGCGGCCATCACCGCGCTGGGGGCACGGTTCCTGCCCGAGGACCGGCAGCGCGCCCTGTTCGGCGGACACAGCGTCGAGGAGTACGCGGGTCTGCTGGTGGAACGGCTGCCGGCGGTGACGAACCTCGGCGACGCGGCGCTCATCGCCTGGGCGGCCGCCGAGACCGGCCACCCCAAGCTGGCGGACGCCCTCGCGCGGGTGGCCGTACTGGACGTCCCCGGACGTCCGCAGTACACGGTCGAGGCGGCCTGGGTGCTCTCCGCCCTCGCCGCGGCCCGCGGCGCGGCGGACGTGGAGGACCGGCTGGCGGTCGCCCGCGACCGGCTGCTGGCGGCCAGGGAGCCCGGCGCTCCGCTGTTCCCGCACGCCACCGGTCCGGGGCTGGTCCCCGGATACCGCTCGCACGTGGCCTGCTTCGCCGACCAGACCTATCCGCTCCAGGCGCTGGCCCGGCTGCACGCGAGCGGCCCGGACCCGGAGGCCCTCGCGGCCGCCGACGCCTGCGCCGCCCGGATCTGCGAGCTCCAGGGGGACGGCGGACAGTGGTGGTGGCACTACGACGCCCGCACGGGCGGCGTGGTGGAGGGCTACCCCGTCTACAGCGTGCACCAGCACGCCATGGCGCCGACCGCCCTGTTCGACCTCGCCGAGGCGGGCGGCACCGACTTCGGCGCCGCCATCCGCCGGGGGCTGCGCTGGATGACGGACGTGCCCGAGATCAGCGGGCCCGACGGCACCCCGCGCGAGCCCATGATCGTCGAGAAGTACGGGGTCACCTGGCGCAAGGTCTACCGCGGGGACCCCGCCAAGGCCGTCCGCGCCGCCCGCGGGCTCACCACCAAGGTGGCCCCGCAAGCCCGGCTGACCCCGCTCGACCGGGTCTTCCGCCCCGACGTGATCGACCGCGAGTGCAGGCCGTACGAGTTCGGCTGGCTGCTCCACGCCTGGCTCGGGGGGCTGGAGAGATGACCCGACGGCAGAACCCCCAGGGCCGGCCGTCCCGGCACACCCTGTTCGGGGTCACGCTCGACGCCCTGACCATGGACGAGACCGTGCAGCGCTGCCTCGACGCGGTGCGGCACGGCGAACAGATCGAGATCGGCATGGTCAACGCCGCCAAGCTGGTCAACATGCGGCGCGACCCCCGCCTCGCGGCGGCGGTCTCCGGCTGCGACCTGGTCCTGGCCGACGGCCAGGCCGTGGTGTGGGCCGGCCGTGTCCTCGGCGTCCGGCTGCCCGAACGGGTCGCGGGAATCGACCTGTTCATGCGGCTGCTGGCCGCCGCCGAGACCGCCGGCGTACCCGTCTACCTGCTCGGCGCCCGGCAGGACGTACTGGAGCTGATGCTCGGCCGGATCGCGGAGCGCTTCCCGGCGCTGCGCGTGGCCGGCAGCCGCAACGGCTACTTCGACGACGCCGACCAGCCGGCCGTCGCCGACGCCGTCGCGGAGAGCGGGGCCCGGCTGCTCTTCCTCGGCATGACCTCGCCCAAGAAGGAGATCTTCACCGCCGGCTACGGCGAACGCACCGGCGCCCGCGTCGTGCACGGCGTCGGCGGCTCGTTCGACATCCTCGCCGGCGTCACCAAGCGGGCCCCCGTGGTCTGGCAGCGCATGGGCCTCGAATGGTTCTACCGCGCCCTCCAGGAGCCGCGCCGCCTCGGCAAGCGCTACCTCACCACCAACACCGCCTTCCTCCTCATGACGGTCCGCGAGCTCATCCGCCGCACGCCGTCCGCACTGCCGCCCGCCACATCGTCTGCCGGTTCCGCGAACAGGAGTCACTGATGCGCGTCGTCGTCGTGGGACAGGGATACGTCGGCCTCCCGCTGGCCATCAGGGCCGCCGAGGTCGGACACCAAGTGATCGGGTACGACGTGGACGCCCGGCGGGTCAAGAGCCTCGCCGCCGGCGAGTCGTACGTGGAGGACGTCTCCTCCGAACGGCTGACCCGGGCGCTGGAGCGCGGCGCGTACCAGCCCAGTGAACTCGCGCGCGACTGCGGCGGCTTCGACGTCGCGGTCGTCACCGTCCCGACCCCGTTACAGGACGGTGCCCCCGACCTGCGGTACATCGAGGAGTCGGCGCACACGCTGGCCCGCTTCCTGCGGCCCGGCGCGACCGTGATCCTCGAATCCACCACCTACCCGGGCACCACCGAGGAGCTGTTCGGCCCGATCCTGGAGGACGGTTCGGGCCTCACCGCCGGCGCCGACTTCCACCTCGGCTACAGCCCCGAGCGCATCGACCCCGGCAACACCGTCTGGGGCTTCCAGCAGACGCCCAAGGTCGTCTCGGGCGTGGACGCCCGCTCGCTCAAGGCCGTCGAGACCTTCTACGCCGACCTCGTCGACAAGACGGTGCCGGTGAGCTCGCCCAAGGAGGCCGAGCTGGCGAAGCTGCTGGAGAACACCTTCCGGCACGTCAACATCGCCCTGGTCAACGAGATAGCCATGTTCGCCCGCCACCTCGACATCGACGTGTGGCAGGCCATCGAGGCGGCGTCCAGCAAGCCGTTCGGCTTCATGAAGTTCACCCCGGGCCCCGGGGTCGGCGGCCACTGCCTGCCGATCGACCCGTCGTACCTGTCCTGGCGGGTCCAGCGCGAGCTCGGCCAGAGCTTCCGCTTCGTCGAGCTGGCCAACGACATCAACAGCCACATGCCCGAGTACGTGGCGCGCCGCGTCATGGACGCGCTCAACACCAAGCGCCGCTCCGTCAACGGCTCGAAGATCCTGCTGCTGGGGCTGGCGTACAAGAAGAACACCGGAGACGCCCGCGAATCGCCCGCGGTGCGCATCTCCCAGCTGCTCCTGGACATGGGTGCCAAGGTGCGCGCGGCCGACCCCCACGTGGTGGAGGGCCTCAAGGTCGACTCCCGCCTCGTACGGGTGGAGCCGACCCGCAAGGAGCTGGCCGCGGCCGACGTGGTCGTCCTGCTCACCGACCACGATTCCTTCGACTACGCGATGGTGACCGAGCACGCCTCGTTCGTACTCGACTGCCGCAACCGGCTCTCCGGACCCACCGTGGAGGTGCTCTGACACCATGCCCAGGATCATCTGCGTGGCCGGAGCACGGCCCAACTACATGAAGATCAAACCGGTGATGGACGCACTGGAGCGCCGCGGCGCCGAAGTGGTCCTCGTCCACACCGGCCAGCACTACGACGAGTCCATGAACGACGTCTTCTTCCGCGACCTGGGCATCCGCCCGCCCGACCGGTACCTGGGCGCCGGGTCCGGTACGCACGCCCAGCAGACCGGCAGGGTGATGGCGGCCTTCGAGCCACTGCTGGACGAACTGGCCCCGGACGCCGTGGTGGTGGTCGGGGACATCAACTCCACGCTGGCTTGCGCCCTGGTCACCGCGAAGGCCGGCCCGCTGCTCGCCCACGTGGAGGCGGGTCTGCGCAGCCGGGACTGGAGCATGCCGGAGGAGGTCAACCGGGTCGCCACCGACCGCGTCAGCGACTACCTGCTCGCTCCCTCCCCCGACGCGGCCGCGAACCTGCGGGCGGAGGGGTACCGGGAGGACCAGATCCACGTCGTCGGCAACGTCATGATCGACACCCTGCTCGCCAACCTGGACCGGGCCAGGGCCTCGGACGTCCTGGACCGCTACGGGCTCACCCGGGGCGGGTACGGACTGCTCACCCTGCACCGGCCGGCCAACGTGGACGATCCCGCGGCCCTGCGCGGTCTGCTGAAGGCACTGGGCGAGGTCGCCGACCGCTGCCCGCTGCTGCTGCCCGTGCACCCGCGGGCGGCCGAGCGGCTGGCCGAGATCGGAGTCCCGGGCGGGATCCGGATGGTCCCGGCCGCCGGATACCTGGACTTCATCGCGCTCCAGGACGCAGCCCGGGTGGTGCTGACCGACTCGGGCGGTGTCCAGGAGGAGACCACCGCCCTCGGCGTGCCCTGCGTGACGCTGCGGGAGAACACCGAACGGCCGATCACCGTCGAGGAGGGCACCAACGTACTGGCGGGCACCGACCCGGAGCGCATCACGGCCACGGTGAACCGGGTGCTCGACGATCCGCCCGCGCCGCGCTGCCCCGGGCTCTGGGACGGCCGCGCGAGCGAGCGCATCGCGCAGGTCCTGCTGGTGGGCGGGACGGCGGGGACGCGGCCGCGGCCCACCGATCTCGCCCCGTAGGACGGGCGGGGGCGACCGGCGACCCGCGACCGGCGACCGGCGACCGGCGACCGGCGGGACCGCACCACCGCGAAGAACACCGCACCACCGGAACAACCCAAGAAGAGCAAGAACCGTCATCGCACATGAAGAGAGCGGCGGCGCGTGGACGACACGACGCCGCCGCGAGGGGGAAGACCATGGATCTCGCGGAGATCTGGCGGGTCATGCGCAGGCGCTGGTACGTGCTGCTGCCCGGACTGCTGCTCACGGCCGCGCTCATCGCGGGCGTGTACGTGCTCGTCCCGGTGGAGTACCGGTCGCAGAGCACGGTGACGCTGCTGAACTCGAAGAAGGCCACGGTGGCCTTCGACGGCAACCCCTTCCTGAGCACCCAGGCCTCGCTCACCGGCATGGCCGACGGCCTGGCCCGCAACCTCAACTCCGACGACTCCCGGGCCGACCTCAAGACCCGGGGCGTCACCGGGACGTACGAGGCGAAGATCGCCGACAACGCGCAGGGGCCCTTCATGTGGCTGAGCGTCACCGGAACCGATCCGGCCGCCGTCCTCAAGTCGGACCAGGTCTTCACCGCCTACGCCGAGAAGCGGCTCCAGGAGTTCCAGACCCAGCAGTCGGTGACGCCCGAGGCCATGATCCGCATGGCCACGATCGTCCCGCCCCAGAAGCCGGAGGCGCAGACCAAGACCCGGCTCCAGTACCTGATCATGGCGGGGGCGCTGGGCTTCGTACTGAGCCTGGTGGCCACCTTCTTCGTCGAGGCGCGGCGCCGCAGGTCGGACAAGCCGGGCCGGCACCGGCCCGCGCCGGCCGAGACCGCCCCCGCCGGGGACTCCGGGCCGGCGGCGGAGCCCGGCGCCGCCGACTCCGGAGCCGGCGCCTCCCGTACCGCCCGGACGTCCGCCGGAGCCTCGCCGTGAGCGGGACCGGGGCCGGGACCGGGACGGACGCCGGTGTCCGGGCCGCTCCGTCCGAGGCGCCCTCGCTGGGGCGCAAGGTCGGCTCCGCCGCCCGGTGGAGCCTGGTCAACACCGTGGTCATGCGCCTCGGCAACTTCGTCACCGGCATCATCCTCGCCCGCTTCTTCCTCGGCCCCGAGGCCTGGGGCGTGTACGGGATCGCCCAGACGGTGCTGCTGGTGCTGCTCTCCGCGAACGAGCTCGGCGTCTCCCTCGCCCTCGTGCGCTGGGAGGGCGACCCGCGCCGCTTCGCCCCGACCGTGCTCACCCTGAGCGCCACCTCCAGCTGCCTGCTGTACGCCGTCCTGTTCGCGGCGGCTCCCGCCGTGGCCCGGGTGCTCGGCTCGCCCGAGGCCTCCGGGATCCTGCGGGTGATGTGCGTGTGCGTGGTCCTGGACGGTCTGTCGCAGGTGCCCGCCGGGTTCCTCACGCGGGAGTTCGCGCAGGGCAAGCGGATGGCCATCGACGGCGTCAACTTCGTCCTCAGCACCGGTGTGACCCTGCTGCTGGCCGTCCAGGGGTGGGGCGCCATGAGCTTCGCCTGGGGCTCCGTGGCCGGCAACGCCGCCGCCCTCCTCGGCTGCTGCCTCGCCGCGCCCGGCACCCTGAGGTTCGGCTGGGACCGGGAGCAGGCGAAGGCGCTGCTCCGCTTCGGGCTCCCGCTCGCCGGGGCCAGCATGCTCGCCCTCGGCGTCGTCAACGTCGACACCATGGTGGTGGGTTCGGCCCTGGACCAGCTGGCCCTCGGCTTCTACGTGCTCGCCTTCAACATCTCCGGCTGGCCCGTGCGGATCATCTCCGAGGCCGCCCGCCGCGTCTCCTTCGCCGGGTTCTCCCGGCTGGCCGATGCGCCGGGGGCGCTGGCCGGCGGCTTCGGCCGCGCCCTGGGCGTCGTGATGACGGGCACCGTCCCGCTGTGCGTGCTGCTGGCCGCGCTGGCCGCTCCGATCGTGGGGCTCGTCTACGGAGACCGCTGGCTGCCCGCGGCCGCCGCGCTGCCCTGGCTGATGGCGCTCGGCCTGGTCCGGATCGGCTGCGAGCTGGCGTACGACTGCCTGGTGGCCATCGGCCGGCGCCGCTCCCTCATCGGAGTGCAGGGACTGTGGCTCGCCGTCCTCGTCCCGGCCCTGGTGATCGGCGCCGGCGCGGGCGGGATCGTGGGGGTGGCCCAAGGACACGTCCTGGTGGCCTGCGCCGTCGTGGTACCGGTGTTCCTCTACGCGCTGCACCGCGGCGGCGTGACCTTGCGGACCGTGGCACGGGCCTGCGCCTGGCCGTTCCTCGGGGGCGCCGTGATGGCCGCGGTGGTCCTCGGCCTGGAGCGGGTCCTGGGCGATGGTGTCCTCGCGCTCCTCGCGACCGGAGCCGCGGGCACCCTCTGCTACGTCGTGTGCGTGCTGCCGAGCCGCGGGTTCCTGCGCGGCTCCGCGCCGGCCGGTACGACCGCGGCGGCGGGGGCGTAGCCGCCGTGGCACGCGACCGGAGGCGCCTGACGGCCTGGCTGCTGGCCGGGCTCGTACTGGTCGTCGTACTGGCGCTGTACGACGCCGACCGGACCGGGGTCGGCGAGCCCTCGGCCGGGCCCTGCCCCGACAGCGCCCTCCAGTGCCCCGGCGGCACTCCCCCGCCCGGGCCCACACCGTCCGCCTCGCCCTCCGCGGACCCCTCCGCGGATCCCTCCGCATCGGGCGGTCCAAGTCCATCCGCCAGTACGCCTCCGGGCTCGGCCACGCCCTCCCCGGGGACGAGCCCGGGCCCCGGGGGCCCCTGCTCCTCGCCCGGCGCCTGCGGATTCCCCGACGCCCGCACCACCGGTCCGCGGATCGCGCTGGAGCGGCACGACACGGGCGACATGTCCGTGAAGACCGACGGCATGGTCATCAAGGGCTGGGACATCCGCGGTTCCCTGGACGTCTACGCCAACGACGTCACCGTCATCGACAGCCGGATCACCTCCACGAACTGGTGGGGGATCAACCTCCGCCCCGGCTTCGGCGGCCTGCGCGTCCTGCACACCACCATCACCGCCGTACCGGGCAAGGGCCCCGACAACGGCGGCGTCGACTACGCGGTCTCCAACATGGGCGGCAGCCCGATCGAGGTCGGCTGGTGCGACATCTCCGTGTTCGGCAACGCCCTCTCGATGGGCCAGGGCGAGATCCACGACAACTACGTGCACGACATCGTCCCCTTCCGCAACCAGGGTGGCGAGTGGCAGCACACCGACGCCGTCATCAGCGGCGGCGGCAACAAGGGCCGCCTCACCGTCCGTCACAACACCCTCCTGAACCCCGTCCCCGTGCACCAGGGCGCCAGCGCCGCGATCGGGCTCTTCGCGGACACCGGCAACGTCTCCTCCGTGGTCGTGGACGGCAACTGGCTGGCCGGCGGGGCGTACGCGCTGTACGGCGGCGGGCCCGGCGCGACCGGCATCCAGGTGACGGACAACGTGTTCTCCGCCCAGTACCACGCGAACGCCGGCGCCTACGGGCTGGTCGCCGCCTGGAACGCGGGCGGCGCCGGGAACGTGTGGCGCGGCAACCGTACGGCCGACGGCCGGCCCGTCGTCCCCGAGCCATCCCCCTGACGCTCGAAATCGAGAGGACCATCATGCGCCGCATCGCCCGGGCCCCCTGGGAACTGCTCAAGCGGGCCTTCGGCTGGCTGGTGCTCTTCGAGGCCAGGAACAAGGTCCTGCTCGCCCCCTCCGCCGTGCGGTTGCGGTTCTTCGAGGACGCCGAGACCGCCCGGCTCGCTGCCGTCCTGGGCAGCCCGCCGAGCGCCCTGGTGGCCACCGTGATCGCCACCCACCGGCGTCCCGAGGCACTGCGCGCGGCGGTCCGCTCGGCTCTCGGGCAGAGCGTCGCCGATCAGGTGGTCATCGTGGTCGACGACGGCGCCGGTCTGCCCGAACTGCCGCATGACCCGCGGCTGTTCGCGGTGTCGCTGGCGCGCAACACGGCCACGGCCGGAGTCGTGCGCAACGTGGGGATACGGCTGACCCGCTCGCGGTACGTGGCCTTCCTGGACGACGACAACCTGTGGGAGCCCGACCACCTGGAGCAGGCCCTCGCGGTGCTGGAGCCGCCCGGCGGCCCCGCGGCGGTGTACACCGCGCTGCGGCGGGTGCTGCCCGACGGCTCCGAACGGGACGTGCTGTCGGTGCCGTTCGACCGCCACCGGGCCGCGCACGAGGCGTTCCTCGACACGAACGCCTTCGTGGCGCGCCGCACCCGGTCCCTGTACTTCAGCCGGCTGCGGCGTACGCCCGAGGTGCTGCCGCGCGAGGACTGGGAGCTCGTACGCCGCTACGCGCGCCGCCACGAGGTCCGGCACGTGCCCCGGCCCACGGTCCGCTACCTGGTCAACCCGGAGAGCTTCTACACCGCCTGGGACGGGCAGACGCCCACCGGGTGACCCGGTTTCCGGTTCAGGGGCCGGGCGTGGCGCGCAGCGCGGACGGGCTGACCAGGGCCCGCGCGGCCGCCAGGCTCGCGGGCCGGCCGAGCGCGGCCCGGGTGGTCTCCCGCAGCAGTACGGCCCCGCGGAAAGCGGCGGTCGCCGCCGCTCCGTGCCGACGGCCGTACAGCCGTACCCGGTTGAGGGTGAGCAAGGTCCACAGGCGGGGCGAGACCTGCGAGTCCCCGCCGAGGTGGACGGCGCGGGCGCCGGGTTCGAGACGGGTGGCGAAGCCGCGGTCCCCGGCCCGCAGGCAGTACTCGGTCTCCTCCGAGTACAGGAAGAAGGATTCGTCCCAGGCGCCGCAAGCGTCCAGGCAGTCCCGGGAGAGGGCCATGAGCGCGCCGGTCGCCCAGTCCGCGACGGTCGGCCGCTCGTACGCGGCCCGGTCGGTGACCAGCTCGCTCCAGCGCGGGAAGCGCCCGGCCCGGCGGTTGCCGATCACCGCCTCCCCCAGGGCCCGGGTGACGCGCGATTCGCGGCGCAGCGAGTGCTGGAGGGTGCCGTCCTCCTCGTGGAGCAGCGGGACGCTGATCCCGACGCGGCGGCCGCCGGACAGGGGTGCGTCGAGGGCGTCGACGAGGAGTCCGGCGCAGCCCCGCCGCATCCGGATGTCCGGATTGCACACGAGGGCGGCGCGGAAGCCGCCCTCCCACGCGGCGGCGGCCTCCAGGGCGGCGTTCACCCCGGCCGCGTACCCGGCGTTGCGGCCGGTCTGGACGACCGTCGCCTCCGGTGCCAGTGAGCGGACCACGTCGACGGTGTCGTCGGCGGAGTCGTTGTCGGCGACGACCAGGCGCCAGTCGAGCCCGGCCATGCCGTCGGGCAGGGAGGCGAGGAACTCGGGCAGCACCCGGGCGCTGTTCCAGGTGACGACGAGGACGGCTACGGGACCGACGGTACGAGATCGGTCCGGGTGGCGGCGGGAGGGCATGCGGACTCCACGGTCGGGGGCTTCGGCGGCGCGCCGCGCCGGATGAAGCCGAGGTAACTGCCTCCGGCGGCGATCGTCAGGAAGAACATCCCGGCGAACATCGGGAAGCTGAGGGCGTCGAAGGTGGCGCTGCTGACGAGGGCGACGAGGGCGGAGGCGAAGAACGCCTGGCCGAGCTCCCGGTCGGACTCGTCGGCGGCGAGGCGGCGGATGGCACCGCCCTGGTGGATCCCGGTGAGGAACAGCGCCAGGAGGGCGAGCAGGCCGAGCAGGCCCATCTCCGCCAGGGTGAGCATGTACTGGTTGTCGGTGAAGAAGTAGAGGTCCGGCGTGAAGGTCCCGAGGCCTCGCCCGAACAGCGGGCGCTCCTCCACGTAGGGGACGATCGCGCTGTACTTGACGGTACGGGCCTGGGTGCTGCTGTCGGAGTTCGACAGGAAGGACCCGAAGAGCGTGGTGATGGTGCCGATCAGCCCGGGTACGGCGACCTTGAAGCAGGCAACGGAGCCGAGCAGCAGGCCGATCGCGGTCCAGCGGCGCTGCGGCTTCCAGCGCGGCACCATCACCAGGACCACGATGAGCACCCCGATGATGGAGGTTCGCGACACGGTCAGCGGCAGGGCCCCGCCCATGAGGGCCACCGGCCCCCAGCGCCGCCAGCGGCTGAGGTGGCCGCGGACCGGGTCGAAGGCCTGCTGGACGGCGAAGGGCAGCATCAGGGCGAGCATGCCGCCGAACTCCAGCGGCTGGGCGGTGGTGGAGCGCGGCCGGGTGAACGCCCCGCGGTCGAGCGTGGTGATCTGCGCGACGCTGGAGTGGAGCCCGGGGACGCTGATGTGTTCGGCGATGTTCGTGGCGGTGAAGAAGTCGTAGTAGCCGATGGCGGCGACCACCGAGCCCATCACCACGGCCCGGCGCAGCAGGACGTCGAGGCGGGCCCGGTCCTGGACGCCCGCGGAGACCAGCACCACGATCGACACCCAGACGAGCAGTCCGATCAGGCCGCGGTCCGCGCCGAGCACCTCCTTGTGGGTGCTGCCCCGGGTGGCGTTCGCGAGGTACGAGGCCAGGACGGAGACGGCCAGCAGCCACATCACGACCCGGGGCAGCCGGGTGCCCGCGGCCGGCCGGATCCGGCCGGTCAGCCAGGTCGCCAGGTACCAGAACAGGCCGAGGAGGGCGAACACGTTGGCCGGGGTGCCCACCCCGCCCATGCCCGGGAGGGTCAGGTTCGAGGGGATGAAGAAGGCCAGCCCCAGGTAGCCGCTGAGCAGCGCGGTGGCGTCCGGCTGCCGGCCCGGCAGCCTTCTGCGGACGCGTGCCTTGGGTGCGCCGGCCGCGGCGGCCGCCTCGCGCCTGCGGCGGCGGGCCACCAGCAGGGTCTCCGTCACGAAGGACAGCGTGAAGCCGGCGGTCACGCTCGCGATGACGACCCCCAGCACCTGCTGGTAGCGGCTCTTGAGCTGGGGCACCGGGGTCTGCGGCAGCACCACCGGGGCCGTCTGGACGAAGTACGCGGGCTGCACCTTGGCCGCCGCCTGGAGCGCGTTGAGCTGCTCGCCGGCGAAGGTGGTGAGCGTACTGGTCTCCTTGAGCACCTTCGCCCGGTCGGTGCCCGTGACGGTCAGCGTGAGCATCGGGCCCGAGGTGTTCGCGGCGAAGCCGACCGTGTACGGGTCGGTCACCCCGAGGCCGTGCAGGTCGCGCGCCGCGTCCGCCCCGGACAGGGTCCTGATCAGCACGTCGGCGGTGACGACCAGCGAACCGCCCGCGTTCGAGATGGGGTTGCCGAAGGCAGGGGCCAGTTCGGCCACCGCCGTGGAGTCGAGCAGCGCCACCGAGCTCTGCGACTGGTACGCCACGGGCACCGAGCGGTACAGGTGCAGGCCCGCGAGGAGTCCGATCACCGTCAGGGGCACCATCACGTACCAGCGGCGCCGCAGCACGGCGGCCATCTCACCGATGCTCACGAATGCCCCCTCGCGCCTGCCGGAACCGATGGCGGGTGAACCGGCGTCCTGGAAAGATCGAACGCGACGGAAGGAATCCTGTGTCGCCTGGTGAGTTGTTCCGCACGCTGCGCCGCCGCTGGTACGTCCTGGTCCTGGTGGCGGCGCTCGCGGCCGCCGGGGCCGTGCAGGTGCTCCGCCCCACCCAGACCTACGTGAGCTCGGCGATCGTCGTGCTCAAGCCGCCGGTCACCGGCAGCCAGCCCAATCAGCTCGCCAATCTCCAGCCGCCGCTGGCCGCCGTGTCGTACGCGGCGGTGCAGCGGCTGGAATCGCCCGCCGGGGCCGCCGAGTTGCGCGCCGCCGGGGTGGACGGAACCTACCGGCTGATGCCGCGCAACAGCGGCACCAGCGTCACCCCCCGCTATCTGATCCCCTCGCTCCAGGTACAGGCGGAACACACGGATCCCGCCGCCGCCAACCTGGCCGTGCTGAAGGTCGTCGAGGCCTACACGAAGCGCATCACGGCCATGCAGGCCGAGCAGCAGATCCCGGAGAAGGCGCGGATGAGCGTGACCCTCCTCGTGCCGCCGACCGCGGTGGCGCAGACGGGGACCAAGAGCCGCGCACTGGCCGGGACGGCCCTGCTGGCCGGGGTCTGCGGGGTGGCCGCCGCGCTGTGGAGCGATCGGCTCGTGACGCGCCGGAACCGGCGCCGGCGCGAGAGCGCCGACACCGGTCCGGGGGACGAGGGCGAAACCGGGAGCCGGGTCCTCGTGACCGCGGCGGCCCGCTGAGTACTGCTGGTTCATCAAATCCCTCGGCGTTTCCAGGACTGCCACCAGAGCCATTCGCGCCCCCGGTCGGCGACGGCCGAGAGCACCAGCGGCTGGAGGTACGGCATCGCGCGGGCCCCGATCCGCCGCCGCCTGCGCAGCGCCCGGTACTCGGGGAGCCCGGTGTACTGCGGCAGGCACTCGGCGGCGAACGCCTCCAGCTCCTCGACCGGCACCACCCCGGTGCGCCCGCGGTCGTACGCGCGGTAGGCGCGCCGCAGCGCGTACCGGGCGAGCCGGGTCCGCGCCAGGGCCGACAGCCGGCCGGCCTCCGGGAGCAGTCCGGCGCACTTGTCCAGGACCGAGTCGAAGGCGACGAGGCGCTGGCGCAGGTCGTCGAGCTGCCCGCCGAAGTCGGTGGTGGACATGTTGTTGCCGTGGACGCGGTAGAAGGCCTGGTCGGCCCCGCGGACGTAGCCCACGTCGGCGTGGGCCGCGAGCCGCATCCACATCTCGATGTCGCCGGCGTGCGGGAGCTGCGGGTCGTAGCCTCCGACCTTGCGCTGGAGGCTGGTACGGACGACCACCTCGGGCGACGTGATGCACCCGGTGCCCTCCCGGAACCGCCGCTCCAGCCACCACCGTCCGGGGTAGACCACCGAGCCGGTGCTCCGGGTGCGGGCCGCGGGAAGCGGTCCCCCGTGCCGGAACCGGAGCGGGCGGCCGTAGGCGAAGCCGGCCTCGGGGTGGGCGTCGAGCAGGGCCGCGGCGCGCACCAGGGCTCCGGGGACCAGCCGGTCGTCGGCCGAGAGCAGGGCGACGTAGTCCCCGTCGGCCCACTCCAGCAGGCCCTCGTTGTAGGTGGCGATGTGCCCCTGGTTGCGCTCGTGGACCCGGACCTCGATGCGCGGGTCGGCGGCGGCGAGGGCCCGTGCGACGTCCGCGGAGTCGTCGGGCGAGGCGTCGTCGATGATCAGTACCCGTACGTCGACGCCCGGCTGTTCGTCCAGGACGCTCTTGACGCAGTCGGCCAGGAAGTGGCCGTACTTGTAGCAGGGGATCACCACGCTGACGGTACTCACTGGCCGCTCACCTCCGTCGAGCCCTCCGCCGCGAGGCCGTTCGGCGCGGTGGTGGTGAAGACCGGGCCGACCCAGTAGTTCACCGAGCCGAAGGTGTTGGTGGGGAAGGCCGCCGAAGCGCCGTACTTGTAGAGGCCGTTGGCGCCGCCGCTGCCGTCGGCCGGGGCGACCAGAGGGTAGGAGCGGTGCGCGGCCGTGAAGTAGCCCCCGTCCACGGAGTACTTGCCGTTCGGCGCGTGGTAGGAGGCCACGTAGCCGGTGCCCGCGGTGATGGGCACCGGGGTGGTGAAGTGGAGCTGCTGCCAGCCGGACAGGGTCTCGCTGCCGAAGGTGCCGGTGGCGAGGAGGGTGCCGTCGGCCGACCACAGGCTGCCGGTGTGCGTGCCGGTGTTCCCGGGGCCCTTGTAGAAGGTGATGCCGGTGACGTAGCCGCCGACCGCGGACTGGAAGCGGGTGCCCAGCTCGACGGAGTTGGTGTCGTCGCCGACGTTGGCGGTGCTCGGCTCGGTGGTGGGTCCCCACAGGGTGCAGGGGCAGTTCACCGTGGGCGGGCTCGCGCTGGTGGTGAAGGTCCAGGTGACCGGCGCGGCCATGGTGTTGCCCCACAGGTCCGCGGCCTGTACCGAGGCCGTGTAGGTGGAGTTCAGCACCAGCTCGGTGGACGGGGTGAAGGTGGCGCTGTTGGAGGCGGTGAGGACCTTGCTGCCCGGGACGGTGGCGCCGCCCGGGTCCTTCAGGGTGAAGGAGAGGGTGTCGGAGTCGATGCCCTCGCTGAAGGTGGCTTTGACCGCGGAGGTGATCGCGGTGCCGGTCGCCGCGGACTGCGGGGTGATCGAGGTGACACTGGGCGGCGTCGTGCTCGCGGTGGAGGTGTCCAGGACCGCGTCGACCCAGTAGTTGCTGCCGGACGCGGCCGTGGACGGGAACCCGCCCGTGGCGCTGTAGCGGTAGACGCCGTTGCCCCCGTCACTGCCGCTGCGCAGCGCGGTCAGCGGGGCGAGCCCCGCGTCGGCGGAGGCGAAGGTGTTGTCGAAGGAGTATCCGCCGTGCGGGGCGAAGTAGGAGGCGATGTACGTGGTGTTGGCCTTGACCGGGACCGGCGAGGCGAAGTTCAGCTGCTGCCAGCCGGACGCCGTCTCGTTGGTGAAGGTGCCGGTGGCCAGGCGCTGGCCCGAGCTGCTCCACAGGCTGCCGGTGTGGGTGCCGGTGTTGGCCGGGGACTTGTAGAAGCGGACGCCCGTGATCGAGCCGGGCGCCGAGGAGCGGATCTTCACGCCGAGTTCGACGGCGCTGCCGTCACCGGCGTTGACGGTGCCCGGTACGGCCGCGGCCGGCCAGACGGTGCAGGGGCACTGCTGGGGTCCCACGGTCAGCGGCACGGTGGTGGTGGCACCGATGTTGACGCTGTCGTCCACCGCGCGGACCTTGATCTGGACGGGCCCCGGGGTGGTCGGGGTCCACTTGTAGGTCCAGGAGCCGACACCGGTGGCCGCCTTCCAGGTGGTGCCGCTGTCGGTGGAGACCTCCACGCGGGCCACCACGCCGCCGCCGCTGTCGGTGGCGGTGCCGGTGATGGTCACCGGGCGCAGTGCGGGCACGGTGGCGCCTGCCGCCGGGCTGGTGACGGTGATGGCCGGTCCCGTGGTGTCCGTGGACGCGCTCGCCGCGATGAGGTTGCTCTGCAGGGACTTGGGCTGGACGCCCATGTCGGCGAAGACGTTCACCGTGGCCTGCTGCATCCGCTTGTCCTCGGTGACCACCGTGTCGTCGGGGTTGCCCGTCGGCATGTTGGTCAGGCCCCAGGACCACTGCACGGTGCCCGCGCCGAACACCAGGGCGTTCGAGGTCGGGTCGCGGAAGGCGACCAGGCTGTGCGTCGCGGTGCCGTTCCCGTACGTGTTGCCGTAGTCGAGCCGGAGCTTGCCGTCGTTGATGTCGACCGTGGTGGAGGACATCGCGATCTGCCCGGGCGGCCGCGCCGCGTCCTCGACGTCGCTGTCCCATTCGTAGCCGAGCGTGCCGGCCGGGAAGGTGGCGGTCTGGGAGGGGGTCAGGCTCGCGACGGTGGTGCCCCGCCACAGCCGCATCTTGGCGAACGCGCCGGGCACGGTGATCGCGTCGCTGCGGTAGCCGTTCACACTGAACAGCGAGCCGGTCAGCTGGTTCTGCGGCTGGTACGGCCGTCCGTTCGTGGAGCTGGCCGGGTCCATGAAGGTGCCCGTCCAGATCCCGCTCGGGTCCGGGACGCCGTTGGGCTGGGGGAAGGAGAGCTTGGTCTCCTTGTAGCAGACCAGCGTCCGGTTGGCCGTGGCCGCGCCGTCGATGCTGGGCGCGAGCCGGGTCTTCCAGAAGACCTCGTTGCCGCTGAAGTACGTCTGGTGGACCCCGGCGCGGCGCGCGTTCAGCGCGTTGGTGAACTGGTCCTGGGTCCAGTACTCGTCGTGGCCCGAGGACATGAAGACCTTGTGGTTCTTGAGCTGCGTCGCGCCGCGCGTCGACATGTCGATGCCGGACATGTAGCTCACGTCGTACCCGTTGCGCTCCAGCCACGAGATCATCTGGTACTCGGACCCGTAGATCCCGTTCTCGCCGCCGATGTCCATCGGCCGGTTGTAGCTCACCTCGTACGCGCGGCCGTCGGGCGCCGGTCCGGCGCCGTCGTACAGGTCCTGGCCGCCGTAGTTGTTGTACGCCTGCCAGGTCTGGTCGCTGGTCTGCACGACGACGTCGGAGTGGCTGGAGTCGTTGCGGACGACGAACGGGTACGGCATCACCCCGTTGCCGTCCGCCTGGTCGAGGTTGGCGATGTACAGGCCGGACACGGCGTCGGCCGGTACGGTCCACGTCGCGGTCACGGGCCAGTTGCCGCAGTCGACCAGGCCGGTGGCCGCCTTGGTGGTGCAGCTGCGCGGGTTCCCGCCCGCGGGGAAGTTCGCCGGGTAGGTCTGGGCCGCCTGCGCCGCGGTCGACATCAGGCGGGCCCCGTCACCCCCGTAGTGGCCCAGCCGGTAGACCGACACCCGGTACGGGGTCGGCGACTGCACCTTGAACTGCACGGTCTCGCCCGCCTGGACGCTCATCTGGGCGCTGAAGCCCTTGATGTCCCCGTAGGCGCTGGGCGAGAACCAGTCGGACATCGGCGTGCCCGGCTTGGAGTTCTCGCACACGATGGCGTTGGTACCGGGACCGCAGGGGTCCGCCGCACCCGCCACCGAGGACGGGGGTAAGACCGTGGCCATCAGGGCGGCGACCACGGTGAAGAGGCCGTACCGGAGCAACCTTGTCCGTCTGTTCATCTGTACCTCTTTTTTGTGCGTCGGCGCGGCGCAGGGCGTCAGCGCAGCGCGTCGGTGAGCGCGTCCACGACCCGCTGCTGCTGGGCGGCGGTGATCTGCGGGAAGAGCGGGAGGGAGAGCATCCGGTCCGCGGCCAGCTCGGCGTGCGGGAAGTCCCCGCGGCCGTGGCCGAGATGGGCGAAGGCCGGGGTGAGGTGGACCGGTGCCGGGTAGTGCACGCCGGCGCCGATGCCCTCCGCGTTGAGCTTGCCGACGACCGCGTCGCGGTCGCCGCCGCTGACCCGGACGACGTACAGGTGCCACACGTGGACGTTGCCCTCCGCCGTGACCGGCAGGGTGACGCGTCCGGCGGCGGCCAGATCGGCCAGCAGCCCGTCGTAGCGGGCGGCGGCGGCGCGGCGGGCCGCGTTGCCGTCGGCGAGCCGGGCCAGCTTGGCCCGCAGCACCACGGCCTGGAGGCCGTCCAGCCGGCTGTTGAACCCGGCCACGTCGTGGCGGTACTTGGCGGTGCCGCCGTGGTTGGCCAGGGCCCGTACGAGGCCGGCCCGCTCCTCGTCGTCGGTCACCACCGCCCCCGCGTCGCCGTACGCGCCCAGGTTCTTGCCCGGGTAGAAGCTGGTGGCGGCGATTCCGCCGCTGCCGGGGGTACGGCCCTCTCGGCTGGCGCCCTGGCTCTGCGCGGCGTCCTCGACGACCTTGGCGTACGAGGGGAGGTGCGCGGCCAGCTCCGCCGCGGGGGCGCACTGCCCGTACAGGTGGACCGGGACCACGGCGCGGGTGGCCTTGCCGACCGCGTCCAGCGCGGCCTGCGGATCCATCAGCAGGGTGTCGGGGAGGCAGTCGACGAGCACCGGGCGGGCGCCGATCCGGGCGACGGCTCCGGCGGTGGCGATGAACGTGTTGGCGGGCAGCACCACCTCGTCGCCCACGCCCACCCCGCTCGCACGCAGGGCGAGTTCGAGCGCGTCGGTGCCGTTGGCCACGCCGACGCAGTGGCCGACCCCGGCGAAGTCGGCGTACTCGCGCTCGAAGGCGCGGACCTCCTCACCGCCGATGAAGGCGGTGTCGGCCAGCACCCGGTCGAATCCTGCGCGTATCTCCTGCGCGACCTCGGCGTGCGCCGCCTTCAGGTCCACGAGCGGTATCTGGTTCATCCGACTGTGCTCCCCATCCGTGTTTCCGGCCTCATGCGTGTCTCGGGCCCCATGCATGCCTCGGGCCCCGTCCGTGTCCCCGGCCCCCGGCCGGTGTCCTCGCCGTCGGCCCGCAGCTCGTCGAGCGCCGGGCCCCCCGCCTCGCGCAGCCGGCGGGCGGGGCTCCCGGCCCACACCTCTCCGGGCGGCACATCGGCCAGGACCGTGCTTCCCATACCGGTCAGCGACCAGGCGCCGACCGTGGTGTTCTCCCGTACGAGGGCGCCCGCACCCACGTACGCCCCGCGCCCCAGCCGGACCCCGCCGCCGAGGCGGACCCCCGAGGCGAGCGTGGCGAAGTCCCCGACCGTGTCGTCGTGGGTGAGGACCGTGTGCGGCATCACCGCCACGTGCGCCCCCACCCGTACGGCCGCGGTCAGCACGCAGTGCGCGAGCAGCACCGAGCCCGGGCCGAGCACCGAGGACGCCGAGACCGCGGCCGTGGGGTGGACCACGGTCGCGTACCGGCTCTCGGGCAGGGCCAGGCGCCGCACCAGGCGGGCCCGTACCGCGTAGTCGCGCGGACTGCCCACGCAGACCACGACGCGGGCGTCCCGGTACTGGTGCTCGTGCACCAGCTCTCCGGCCCCCAGCACCGGTACCCCGTCGACCTCCCGGCCGTGCAGGGCCGGATCGTCGTCGAGGTGCCCGGCGAGCCGCCACCGCGGGGCGCGGCCGCGCTCCCGGTCGGCGGCGGCCGCGGCGCGCACGGCCTGGGCGGTCTCGCGGGCGAATCCGCCCGCGCCGACGATCAGCAGGCTTTCCGTCGGCACGGTCCCGGTGGCCGGGCCGCCCGGGCTGTCCTGGGCGCCGGGTGCGTCCGGGCCGTCCGGGCCGTCCGGGCGGTCCGGGGCCGTCATCCGCCGGCCTGTTCGCGGAGCACCGCGACCACCCGGTCCTGCTGGTCCTGGGTCATGGTGTGGAACAGCGGCAGGATCAGCGAATCGCGGCTGATCCGCTCGGTCACCGGCAGCGGCGCCGCCCCGTGCCCGGCGTACGCCGGCTCCAGGTGCGAGGCCATGATCCCGCGCCGGGCCGAGATCCCGGCCTCGGCCAGCACCGCGAGCAGCTCGTCCCGGCCGACGGGGAACTCCCCGGTCAGCAGCACCCAGTACGACTGGAAGTTGCCCTCGCCGTGACCGGGGTCGCGGACCGGCCGCAGGCCCGGGATGCCGGCGAGCGACTTCCCGTACCGGGCCGCCAGTTCGCGGCGGCGGGCCACGATCTCGTCCAGCTTGCCGAGCTGCACCAGGCCGACCGCTGCCTGGATGTCGGTCATCCGGTAGTTGTAGCCGACCTCCAGATAGGCCTCGGCGATCGGCTTGCTGCTGGCGTGCCGCTGCGCCGCGGACACGTTCATGCCGTGCTCGCGCAGCCGACGCAGCCGCTCGGCCCACTCGGCGTCGTCCGTGGTCACCATGCCGCCCTCGCCGGTGGTGATCACCTTGCGCGGGTGGAAGGACCAGGCGGCGAGCAGGGCTCCGTGGCCGACCGACTTGCCGCCCACGGTCGCGCCGATGCCGCAGGCCGCGTCTTCCACCAGCGGGACGCCCCAGTCGGCACAGGCCGCGCGCAGGGCGTGCACGTCCGCGGGGACCCCGCCCTGGTGGACCGCGAGGACGGCCTTGGTGCGCGGGGTGCGTACGGCGTCCACGGTGTCGGGGGTCAGGTTCCCGGTGGCCTCCTCGACGTCCGCGAACACCGGGTGCGCGCCGACGTAGCGCACCGCGTTGGCGGTGGCGATGAAGGACAGCGAGGGGACGATCACCTCGTCGCCGGGGCCGAGGTCCAGCGCGATGAGCGCCAGGTGCAGGGCGGTGGTGCAGGAGCTGACGGCGATGCCGTGCTCGGCGCCCACCCGTTCGGCGAAGGCCCGCTCGAATGCGGCGACCCGCGGGCCCTGGGCGACCCAGCCGGAGAGCACCGCCTCGGCGGCGGCCCGCGCCTCCTCCTCGCCGAGCCAGGGGACCATGACGGGGATGCGGGCGGGGGCGGGGGTGGTCGCGGCGCTCATCGGCCGGTCTCCCCGGCCGCCGCCTGCGCGGCCGCGTCCGCCGCGCGCTCGGCCCGCCACCACTCCACCAGGTCCCGCAGCCCGCGGCGCATGTCGATCTCGGCGGTGAAGCCGAGCCGCCCCGAGGCCTGCGAGGTGTCCGCGAGACGCCGGGTGACCCCGTTCACGGCGCGGGCCGGACCGTGCTCCGGCACCATCCCCTGCGCGCCCATGGCCTCCAGCAGTCCGACGGCCAGGTCGCGCAGGCTGGTCTCGGAGCCGCTCGCCACGTTGAACACCTCGTCGGTCAGGTCCGATTCGGCGGCGAGCAGGTTGGCCCGCGCGATGTCGCGCACGTCGGCGAAGTCCATGGTCTGGGTGCCGTCGCCGAGGATCAGCGGCGGCTCGCCCGCGGTGATCCGCTCCATCCAGCGGATCAGCACCTCGGTGTACAGCCCGTGGATGTCCATCCGGGGCCCGTAGACGTTGAAGTAGCGCAGCGCGACGTAGTCCAGCCCGTACATGGCGTGGAAGCTGCGCAGCATCCCCTCGTTGAAGGCCTTCGCGGCCCCGTAGAAGGTGTCGTTGTTGTACGGGTGGTGGCGCTCGGTGGTCGGGAAGGTCTCCGCGAGCCCGTAGACGGATGCGGATGACGAGGCGACCACCTTGCCCACGCCGGCGGCCACCGCGGCCTCCAGCACGTTGAACGTGCCGTCGACCAGGACCTCGTTCGCCAGCCGCGGCTCCTCCGCGCACTGGGTGATCCGGATGGCGGCGAGGTGGAAGACCAGCTCGGCGCCCTCGGTCGCCTTGCGCACGGTCTCCCGGTCGCGGATGTCGCCCTCGACGACGTCCACCGCGCCGCTCTTGAGGGCGCGGGCCAGGTTGGCGGCACGCCCCCGTACGAAGTTGTCGAGCACGACGACCTCGCGCGCCCCGTTGTCCACCAGCAGGTCGACCACGTGCGAGCCGATCGTGCCCGCTCCGCCGGTGACCAGAATCCTCTTGCCTCGTACGCTGCTCAACGCCCTGCCCCTACTGAGTCGGTCATGGTGTTTCGTGCTGGTGCGCCCGGCGTCGCGGTGTGCGGGCCGGGCGAGGTGGTGCGCGTGGCGGCTCCGCCACGGGCCCACGCGGGGTGTCAGCGACCGGTGCGCAGTCCGACGACCGCGCCGCGGAACTCCAGGCTGCGGGAGGCGGCTTCGAGGATGTCGAGCACCTGGAGGCCCGCGCGGCCGTCGGTGAGCGCCGGCCGCCGGGTCCTGATCGCGGCGGCGAACTCCTCGACCATGCTGCGCAGGGCTTCCTTCTCACCGAGCGCGGGGGCCACCATGTCGCCGGTCCGGTAGGAGGCGAGCACCTCGCGGCGCTCGTCCGCGCCGATCTCCTGCGGTGTCGTCATGTCCACCCCGCGGTCGAAGACGGCGACGCGCTGCGTGGGGTTGAGGTCGTCCCAGACCAGGGTGCGCTTGGAGCCGCCGACCATCGTCGTGCGGACCTTCACCGGGGACAGCCAGTTGACGTGGACGTGGGCGATGGCCCCGGTGTTGAGCGTGAGCGTCAGATAGGCCACGCAGGACTGGCCGGCGCCGATCGGGTCGGCCCCGTGGGCGGCTACGGCGACGGGGTGGACGTTGTCCGGAAGGATGAAGTCGAGGACGGAGAGGTCGTGGGGGGCCAGGTCCCACAGGACGTCGACGTCCTTCTGGACGAGCCCCAGGTTGATCCTTACGGAGTCGAAGAACTGGATGTCGCCGAGTTCGCCGGAGCGGACCATGTCGCGGATGCGGGCCACCGCCGGGGTGTAGCAGTAGGTGTGGTCGCACATGAGGGTGAGGCCGCGTTCCTCGGCCTCGGTGACCAGGCGCAGACCGTCTTCGTACGTGGCGGCGAGGGGCTTCTCCACGAGGACGTGCTTGCCGGCGCGCAGGGCGGCCAGCGCGACGTCGAGGTGGGTGCCGGCCGGGGTGGCCACGGCGACGGCGTCGACGGCCGGGTCCGCCAGGACGGCCGCGTAGTCGGAGGTCGCCTGGACCGTGGAGTAGTGGCCGAGCACCTGACGCGCCCGGTCGACGTTCAGATCGCAGAGCCAGCGGAGCCGGAACCCCGGACTGGACTGGAAGTTGCGGACGAGATTGGGGCCCCAGTAACCGGCGCCGACGACGGCGACGCCTAACGGCTTGGCCGGCCACGCACCTGCGATCGATGCCTCGCGCCCCGCACCCTTCGCGGCGTCCCTCTCGGGTTCCTTCTCGGATTCCTTCACAGCGTTCACCTTTCCTTCCGCGCACGCCCGCGGGCGCAATCGACAACCCATGGCCGGGACGCGTGCGAAGGAAGGGGGTGCCGCCGACGGCCGGCGCCGGGGCGCGTGCGCGACCCGTGCGTGACGACCTGCCCAACGGTGATGGCCCCCCACGACCGATGCCCTACGTGTTGCGACGTACTTCCGCCCCCCGGCCTCCCGGCGCCCCTCGCACCGGTCCGGCCACGGGCAGGCGGCCTGTTCCCCCAAGCCGCCGCACCCGCATGTACCCCAACTGCCCTGCTCCCACTGGATTTCCGCGTCGCCGAAGCACGCCGAATCCGGTCGGCTGCGTTCAATCTAGACCACCGGGAGTACCCCCGGGGAGAGTTGGAGGAAACGGTCGGCTCGGGTGTTCGAGCGTGCATACTTCCGGGGTGACCAGCATCGTGATCCCGGCCCACAACGAGGGCCGGGTCATCGGCCGGCTCCTCGACGCGCTCCTGGCCGACGCCCCGGAACCGGGGCCCGACATCGTCGTGGTGTGCAACGGCTGTACGGACGACACCGCCGCGGTGGCGGGCGCGCGGGGGCCCCGCGTACGGGTGGTGGAGATACCGACTCCCTCCAAACACACGGCACTTCGGGTCGGCGACGAGCACGCGCGGGGTTTTCCGCGCCTGTACGTGGACGCCGACGTGGAGGTCGGGGCGGCCGACGTACGGGCGCTGACCGGCGCCCTCGCGGCCCGTCCGGACCTGCTCGCCGCGGCCCCCGGCCGGGACATCCCGCTCTCCGGGTGCGCCTGGCCGGTCCGTGCGTACTACCGGGTCTGGCAGCGGCTGCCGGCCGTCCGCGAGGGGCTGTTCGGGCGGGGCGTCATCGCGGTGACCGAACCGGGGCACGCCCGGATCGCCGACCTGCCCCCGCTGATGGCCGACGATCTGGCGGCGTCCCTCGCGTTCACGCCGCAGGAGCGGCGGGTGGTCGAGGCGGCCCGGGTCGTGGTCCATCCGCCGCGCACCTGGGGCGACTTGATCAGGCGGCGCGTCAGGGCGGCCACCTCCTCCGCCGAGCTGGAGCGCTTCCAGGCCTCGCAGGCGCCCGGGAGCCCGGAGGGGGCGCACGCGCCGTCCGCGCGCACCGGCACTGGGGATCTGCGCGCCCTGCTGCGGGCCCAGCCGAGCCTGCTTCCCGGGGTGGTGGTGTTCGTGGTGGCGGCACTCGCCGCCCGGCGGGGGGCCCGCAGGGCCATCCGGTCCGGGGACTTCTCGACCTGGCTGCGCGACGAGAGCAGCCGGCAGCGGGGCTGAGCGGCGCGGCTCCGCCGAATCAGCCCGTACGCCGTCCAGTTGGCCCGTACAACCACTAGGGTTTCACTCGTACGTACGAGTGACCAGACCGTCGGCACCGGGAGCTCCAGAGCATGTACCTCGCGGACCGCTCCGCGCCCGCCGGCGCGAAGACCGCACCGGGCGGCGGGCCCGTCCGGGCCCCCGCGGTCGCCTCGACCGTCCTCGCGCTGGGCACGGTCAGCCTGATCACGGACGTCTCCTCGGAGATGGTCACCGCGGTGCTGCCGCTGTACCTGGTCGCCGGGCTCGGGCTGAGTCCGCTCGGGTTCGGCGCGCTCGACGGGGTCTACAACGGGGTCAGCGCGCTGGTGCAGCTGACCGGCGGCCACCTCGCCGACCGGGTCCGCAACCACAAGCTGATCGCGGGCATCGGCTACGGGTTGTCCGCCCTGTGCAAGCCGCTGCTGCTGCTCGCGCACAGCCTGGGACCGGTGGGCGTGGTCCTCGCGCTGGAGCGCACCGGCAAGGGCCTGCGCACCGCGCCGCGCGACGCGCTCATCTCTCTTTCCACACCGGCCGGGTTACAGGGCCGCGCGTTCGGCGTGCACCGGGCCATGGACACCACCGGGGCGCTGCTCGGCCCCCTCGCGGCCTTCTTCATCCTGAACATGGCGGTGGGCGGGTACGACGCCGTCTTCGGCGTCAGCGCGTGCATCGCCGTGCTCGGTGTGGTGGTGCTGATGCTGTTCGTCCCGTCGGGGGCCGGCCTGGGCCCGGATCCCCTCGGGGCGGTGGAACCGGACGGCGCGAAGGCCGCCGGCGCGAAGGCCGCCGGGGTGAACCTCCGCGAGGCGGCGGCGCTGCTGCGCCTGCCCCGGCTGCGCGCCCTCGCTCTCTGTGCCGGCCTGCTGGGCCTCACCACCGTCAGCGACGCCTTCCTCTACCTGCTGCTCCAGGACCGCACCGGCATCCGCGAGCAGTGGTTCCCCCTGCTCCCCCTGGGCACCGCCGCCGTGTTCCTGCTGCTGGCCGTGCCGGCCGGCGCCCTGGCCGACCGGATCGGCCGCCGTACCGTCTTCCTCGCCGGGCACGCCCTCCTGCTGGCGGGGTACGGGCTGCTGCTGTGGGCCCCGCACTGGCCCGCGCTGCCGTACCTGGTCCTCGTCCTGCACGGCCTGTTCTACGCCGCGACCGACGGGGTCCTGCCCGCCGCCGTCGGCGCGACCGTCCCGGCGAGGCTGCGGGCCACCGGTCTGGCCGTCGTCGGTACCGGCCAGGCCCTGGCCCGCTTCGCCTGCTCGCTCGCCTTCGGCGCCGCCTGGACGGTGTGGGGGGCGGGTCCGGCGCTCGCCGCCGCGGCGGCCGGTCTGTGCTGCTGCGCCGCCGTCGCCGGCTTCGTACTGCGCCCGTCGGCCCCGGAGTCAGGTCCGGACCTCGCTCCGGATCCCGCTGCGGGTCCCGGTCCCGCTCCGGAGCCCGCTTCCGACCCGGCCCGACTCCCCCGAGGAACCCGATGACCCGTTCACGCCGGCTGCTCGTACTCGCGGTGGCCGTGCTGCTCCTCGGGGGGCTCGGCACGGCGCTGGTACTGCGTTCCGCCGCCCGCGCCGAGCAGACGCACGAGGGGGACCCGACGGTCGCCCAGGGCCGGGTCACCCTCGGGCAGCAGAACCGGCTGGCCTTTCTCAACGGCGCGCAGGGGCCGCAGCGCGGGGCCGTGGTATCGGTCCCGGGGCAGGCACCGCAGACCGAGCGGACCGCCTCGGGCCTCACCTGCCGGCGGTTCCACGCCGCCGCCGGCACCGGTGTGTGCCTGAACTCCTCGCCGGGCGCGCTCGCCCAGGACAACAAGGCCCTGATCGTCGACTCCGATCTGCGCACGCTGCACGCCTTCCCGCTGGCGGGCACCCCGTCGCGGGCCCGGGTCGCGCCGAGCGGCCATTTCGCCGCCTGGACGGTGTTCGTCTCCGGCGAGTCCTACGGCGCCGCGTTCTTCTCCACCCGTACGACGATCGTGGACACCCGTACGTGGGCGGTCGAGCCGGACCTGGAGAAGTTCTCCATCGTGCTGGACGGCCGCCCCTACTCCTCGGGGGACGTGAACTTCTGGGGCGTCACCTTCTCCGAGGACGACGACACCTTCTACGCCACCCTCGGCACCGCCGGCCAGACGTACCTGGTGAAGGGCTCGATCTCGCGGCGCACGGTCACCACCCTGGCCCAGAACGTCGAGTGTCCGTCGCTCTCCCCGGACGAGACCCGGGTCGTGTACAAGAAGCGCGTCATGCGCGGTGCTTCGCTGTGGCGCGAGCACGTACTGGACCTGCGGACGCTGCGGGAGCAGCCGCTCGCGGAGAAGCGCAGCGTGGACGACCAGGCGCTGTGGCTCGACGACCGCACGGTGGCCTACGCCCTGCCCGCCGACGGCGCGCCGGACACCACCGACCTCTGGACGGTCCCGGCCGACGGCTCGGGCACCCCCCGCCTCCTCGCCCCGGCGGCCTCCTCCCCGACCCGCCTCGGCTGATACGGGGCCACCTGCCTGACGTCGCGGCCCTGTCGGGACCGCATCGGGCGCGCATGCGTACAGACTCGTTCCTCGTGGATCTGCATCTCACGGACAAGGTGGCGCTGGTCACCGGAGCGAGCAAGGGCATCGGCCTGGCGATCACGCGGGCGCTGGCCGGCGAGGGCGCGTTGGTGGTCGCCGCCGCCCGTACGGTGGGCGGCCCCCTGGCGGAGCTGGCCGCGGGCGGACGGGTCCGGCCCGTCGCGGTCGACCTGGCCACCGCGGAGGGACCGGAGCACGCGGTACGGGAGGCGGTCGCGGCCTTCGGAGGGCTCGACGTCCTCGTCAACAACGTCGGCGCCGTCCGGCCCCGGCTGGGCGGGTTCCTGTCGCTGACCGACGAGGACTGGAGCTGGGCCCTGAACATCAACTTCCTGACCGCCGTCCGCACCACCCGGGCCTCCCTCCCCCACCTCCTGGAGCGCGGCGCGGCGTCGATCGTCACCGTGAGCTCGGTCAACGCGTACCTGCCCGACCCCGGGGTGATCGACTACTGCGCGGCGAAGGCGGCCCTCGCCAACTTCTGCAAGGCGCTGTCCAAGGAGGTCGGACCGCGCGGCGTACGCGTGAACACGGTCAGCCCCGGCCCGGTCGAGACGGCCCTCTGGCTCGGGGAGCAGGGGGTTGCGGCCACCGTGGCGGGCGGTACGGGGAGCACACCGGACGACATCGTCGCGGGCGCCGCCGCCCAGTCCGTCACCGGACGGTTCACCCGTCCCGAGGAGGTCGCCGACCTCGTCCTGCTGCTCGCTTCCGACCGGGCCGGCAACTCCACGGGCTCCGACCACACCATCGACGGCGGACTCATCACCACGCTCTGATGCCGGCCGCGGTTCGACAGCCGGTGGGGGGGTCAGGTGCGCTTTTCGGCGAGGATGCGGTCCGCCGCGTAGTGGGGGCAGGAGGCCGTGTGCCAGGTGACCGTCAGGGTTCCGGCCTCCGCCGACAGGGTGCGCGCGGTGCCGTCCTCCGGGCCCGCCTGGCAGTACGTGCACAGCAGGGGTCTCGGCTTGGGGAACTCCAGCATGGTCGGCCCTTCCCGCTCAGACGCACCGGATACGCCAACTCCTATCAAACCTGGGCGGAATCCGGCCCGATACCTGCCGGTAGGCCCGGAATTCCTGCAACCCGGGCGGAGATGTGATCCGGGCGTGAAGTAGCGTTCGGGCATGAGCACGCCGCCGCCGTCCCCGTACTCCCCCGGTCCGTACGGACCCCCGCAACAGCCGAGTCCGTACGGCGGCCAGCAGTACCCGTACCCGCCGCAGCCGCAGCCGCCGTACCCCGGCCACGTCGCGTGGGGACAACCGCCGATGGGGCCGCCGCCGGGCGGCCGCCGGACCGGGCGGAACGCCGGCGTCATCGTGGCGACGGTCGTGGGGCTCGTGGTCGCGGGGTTCGTGTTGAACCGGATGAAAGAGGTGAACCAGCACACCAGCGGAGTCGGGTTCCCCGAGGCCAAGTACCGGCTCACGGTGCCGAAGACCCTGCTGGGCGGCTCGTACGCGCTCGCCGAGGACCTGTCGCAGACCCAGGGCAAGGAAGCGATCAAGGGCTACGACCCCGACATCCGCAACCCGGAGCCCGCCACCGGCCGGTACACGTCCGGCTCGCCGACGGAACCGGACGGGGTCCTCGTCCTCTCCGGGATGTACGGCCAGTTCAAGGACCCGGCGGACGCGCGCCGGAAGATGATGGACGGAGCCGCGAAGGCCGACGGCGCGAAGACGGCCGTGCCCCCGCGGGACATCACGCCGACCGGCACCGGCATCACCGTGACGTGCCAGGTACTGACATCGGTGGAGCAGGGCGAGACGACCACCCTGCCGATGTGTTCCTGGGCCGACGAGAACACGAGCGCCGCGGTCGCCGCGGTCACGCCCGAGACCGCCCGGCAGGCCCCGGCCTCCGTCGACCTCGACGGCCTGGCCAGGACGACCCTGAAGGTACGCGCCGAGGCCAGGCAGCCGATCAACTGACCGGGCCGCCGCCGGGAATCCGGGGCGGGGTCAGGTCAGGAGCTTCGTCTTGGCCTGCTGGAACTCGGCCTCGGACAGGGCGCCCTTGTCCTTCAGTTCGACGAGCCTGGCCAGTTCGTCCACGTGCGATCCGCCGGCGGAGGAGGTTCCGGCCGTCTTGCGGATGTAGTCCTGGAAGGCGGCCTCGCTCTCCTTGGCCTGCTTGACGTCCCGCTGGGTCATGCTCTTGCCGCGGACGATGACGTAGATCAGGACACCGAGGAAGGGCAGGATGATCACGAAGATCAGCCAGCCCGCCTTGCCCCAGCCGCTCATCTCGTGATCGCGGAAGATATCCGTGATGATCTTGAACAGCAGGAACAGCCACATGATCCACAGGAAGAACCAGAGCATGGACCAGAACACACTGAGCGCGGGGTAGTCGTCCATGGACGCCTCCTTCGGGCGGGCCCGATGCCCGCGATCAGCAGTATTGGCCCGCGTACCGCCTTCCGCATGTCGAGCCCGCCCCGGCGCCCTCCCCCTCGCCCCGCCGTACGGCGACACCGCCGAGGTCCTCCGGGTGTACCGGAAGATCTGCCGGACTCACCCGCTCGGATGACCGGCGGAGACCGCCGGCCTCACGCCGACTGCGCCACCACCCGGCCGGAGGCCACCGCCTCAGCCAGCGCCCGGTGGTCGCGCTCGTTCCGGTCGGCATAGGCCTCCGCGAACCGCGCCAGCGCCCGGTCGAAGACGTCCGCGCCGCCCAGGTAGGCGGCGATGGCGATCCGGTCCCCGGACCGGGCGTGCGCCCGGGCCAGCGTGGTGCCGCACACCTCGCCCAACGCCCGCATGCCGCGCGGCACCATGAGCGCCGGCTCGATGGCTCCCTTCCAGTCCCGCAACTGCCGTACGTAGAAATCCCGTTCGCGTCCGTCGATCCCGGTCAACCGGTGCCAGCCCAGGAAGATGTCACTGGCCGCCTGCATCAGGCGCTGCCCGGCCACCACCCGCTCGCCCTGCATGGTGTGCTCCGCGGGGCCGACGTACGGGGCGAGGACCGACTCCCCCGCCTCCTTGGCCTGGAGGATCAGCGGGTCGCCGCCGTCCCGCCCCAGGAGCAGGATGATCCAGCACCGGGTGCCCACGCTGCCGACGCCCACCACCTTGCGCGCCATGTCGACGACGGTGAACTGCCGCAGCAGGTGCCTCCGGTCCGACGGCAGGGTCTGCCCGTAGCTCTCGACCAGGTCGCGGATCTGCCCCTCCAGCACGCTGCGCTCCTCTCCCGGCAGCAGCTCCGAAAGGGGTGTGACCAGCGGCGGCAGCGACCTGAACCGGCGCTCCCCGGCAACCACTTCGGTGAGTTTCCCGGCGGCCTGGAGGCTGTCGCGCCCGCGCGCCTTCGCCAGCGCCTCGGCCACCTTCTTGCGGCCGCGTGAGCGCAGTTCGACCGCCGCCAGCGTCTGGAGTTCTTCCGCGTCGACCCGCGTGTACCAGACGTCGAGGTGGTTCATTCCGGCGTAGCGGCGCATCTGCTCGCGGTAGGACCTGACCGTGGAGAGGACGATCTCGGCGCGCTCGCGATCGGTGAAACCGTTCTCCCGCCCGGCGATGGCCAGGCTCACGGCCAATCGCTTGACGTCCCATTCCCACGGTCCGGGCAGCGTCTCGTCGAAGTCGTTGATGTCGAACAGCAGATTACGCTCCGGGGAGCCGAGGAGCCCGTAGTTCAGCATGTGGGCATCGCCGCACAGTTGGACCCGCAGACCCGAGTCCGGCGTGTGGGCCAGGTCTCCCGCCATGACGGCGGCGGCGCCCCGGTAGAAACGGAACGGCGACTCCACCATCCGCCCGTACCGGATCGGCACCAGGTCCGCCACCCGGCCGGCCGACTGCCGTTCGAGTACGTCCACCGGATCCTGGCGGTGTGCGGGCGGCTCGAACTCCCCGTGGCCGGAGCGGGGTGCCTTGCGGCGGGCGGATCGGCCGCGTACGGCCCGCTCCTCGGCGGACAGCCGCCGGTTGCCGTTCTCCGCCCTTTTGGCACTCTTTGCCATCGCCATGCACCTCCAGGCCACGTCTCTCGGGCCCCTGCTGCCCAGCATGGCACTCACGGCAGTGCGCTGCCGTCCGTACGAAGCGGCCCCCTGGAGACGCTCGACCCCGGCCGGCCCTGCCCGGCCCCGCCCGGTGCTGCCCGGCCCCGCTCAGCCCTGCCCGGCTCGCAGCCGGTTCGGGGTCGGACTGCCCAGCCGCCCGGCGAGGAACGGCTCCTGCGCCAGGACGGCCCCCGTGGTGACGCCGATGGCGACGGCCGCGCACACCACGATCAGCCAGGACAGCAGGACGAAGACCGAACCGGAGGAGCCGAATTCGGCCAGTGCCCGGTTGAGGGCGATCGGCATGTAGAAGCTCGCGGTGATCGACAGGACGGTGAGGGCAACGGCGGTGATCACCGCTCCCGGCAGCAGGGCGAGCCAGCCGACCACCCCGCCCAGCAGCAGGTGCTGGCTCCACCACCACACCAGCGTCTGGAAGACGAGCGTGAGCGGAATGCCCAGCCAGAGCCCGACGCCGAACCCGTCGCGTACGGGGCCCTGAACGGCCAGCAGGCAGATCCACACGGCGATCCAGACGAGCCAGCGCCAGACCGCGATCCGCGCCCCCGTACGCGGAATCTCCCACGCCCGCTTGCACAGCCGCTGCATGGCGCGGCTGACGGCGGTCGCGGACACCAGCACCATCAGGGCGCCGACCAGGCCCACCGCGTTCTGGAAGTCCCCGTGGGGGCCGGCGAAGAGGTCACCCAGCTGCTCGCTCGCCGCGCCGTTGAGCCCGAACACCGCGCGCACCGAAGCCACCAGCTGCTCCCGTACCGCCTGCGGGGCGAACGAGGCGAAGACGAAGAGCAGCGGCACTGCGGTCAGGAAGCACTGCGCGGCGAGCCGTGTCGCGGAGTCGAAGATGTCGACCGACAGCATGCGCTCGGCGGCGTGGGTGACCACCGGGAAGCGGGACTCGGCCCGGTGCTTGAGCCGCCGGGCCGCCGCCGTGACCGCGCGCGACCGGGTCCGCCACCACGAGGGGTGCGGGGCACCGCGCGCGTTCTTGCCGGAGCGCATCAGTGCACCGACAGCACCGGCGGGGTGGTCCTCGTCATCGGGGGTCTCCTCGGGGAAGGGGCGGCCTCGCCTTCATTCTGGCCCGGCCGCCCCTGCGCGTCGCGGTGATCGGTCGGAGCGTTGAGCAGGCGCGTTCCGGGACGCACGGAGGTGCGGGCGTACGGGCGCGGTGCTGCAATGGGCTCAGGGGTGCCCCCGGACGCCCCTCCGGGCCGCACGCACGGGTGAGGACGGGGACGGGAGGAACGGCTCCATGACGCAGCCGAGTCAGCCGAGCCCGCAACCGCAGCCGAATCCCCGGTCACAGCCCCCACCTCAACCGCCGTCACAGCCGGCGGAAGCCGCGAAGCTCGGCGAGCTGCTGCGGACACCGGGGTACCTGAAGACGCTGCTGTTCTGCGGGCTCGTCGGCATCCCGGTCTCGCTGGCCGCCTTCTGGTTCCTCGCCGGGCTCCAGGCACTGGAACGCCTGATGTGGGTGTCCCTCCCGCACGCCGCCGGTTTCGACTCACCACCGTGGTGGTGGCCGCTTCCTCTGCTGCTCGTCTCGGGCATCTGCGTCGGGCTGATCGTCACCCATTTCCCCGGGGCCGGCGGGCACGTCCCCGCCTCCGGTCTGCACACCGGCGGTACCGGACCCGCGGCCCTGCCGGGGGTGGTCCTCGCGGCCGTGTTCAGCCTCCCGCTCGGCGCCACGCTCGGCCCCGAGGCCCCGCTCATCGCGCTGGGCGGCGGGCTCGCGGTCACCCTCCGGCACCTCACCGGAGCCCCGGAGACACCGATGAGCGCCGCGCTGCTGGGCGCGGCCGGATCGGCTGCGGCGATCGCCGCCATCTTCGGCAATCCGCTGATCGCGGCCGTGCTGCTGATGGAGATCGCGGGCGTGGGCGGGCCGCAGCTGTTCGCCGTGATGCTGCCGGCACTGCTGTCGAGCGGCATCGGCTCGCTCGTGTTCACCGGGTTCGGCCGCTGGACCGGTCTGTCGACCGGCAACCTGAAGCTGAAGCCGGGCGTGGAGTTCCCCCGGCTGGACGCCGGCGACGTGGTCTGGTCGATCCTCATGGCCGTGGCCATCTCCTGCGCCGTGCACCTGATCCAGCACGGGGGCCGGCTGACCGCCGTCCGCGTCGCCGGGCGGCCGCTGCCCGTCACGATCCTGTGCGCGGTCGGCGCCGGCGTCTGCGCGGCCGCCTACGCGCTGGGCACCGGCCTCAATCCCGCGGACGTGGCCTCCTCGGGCCAGAACACGATGGCCCGGCTGGTCGGCGATCCGCACGCCTGGGGCGCGGGCGCGCTGATCGCCGTCCTGCTCTGCAAGGGCGCCGCGTTCTCCCTGTGCCTGGGCAGCCTGCGCGGCGGCCCCATCTTCCCGTCACTGTTCCTCGGCGCGGCGGCGGGCATCCTCTGCTCGCCCCTGCCCGGCCTGGGCGTCGGCGCGGGGCTGGCGGCCGGTATGGCCGCCGCCACCGTGAGCGCGATGCGGCTTCCGGTCAGCACCGTGGTGCTGGTGGTCCTGGTGCTGGGAAGCACCGCGATGATGCCGGTGGCGATCCTCGCCACGGTCGTGGCCTTCGTCACGGCCGAACTCCTCCCCCCGGCCCCGCCGGTCCCCCCGGTCGGCCGCGCCCTCCGACCCGCTCACTGACCCGCCGGTGCGGCTGCGCGCGGGAGGGGGGCCGGGCGCAGAGGGGAGGGGGTGCGGGGGCCTCCGGTGGCGTAGTGGACGTACTCGTGCTCCAGGCGGAAGCCGGCCCGCCAGGCCAGGAGGCGGCTGGGCCGGTTGTCGCGGGCGCAGGACCAGGTCGGGGTCCGGCCGCGGGCCGCGATGTCCTCGCACAGGGCGCTCACGCAGGCCAGTCCCAGGTGCCTGCGGCGGTGCCCGGGATCGGCGAGCACCGCCACGTCCTCGTACCGGCTGCCCCCGAAGTACGTGCACGCCACGGCCAGCAGTTCGCGCCGGTGGAAGGCGCCCCAGGCGGCGCCCGAGCCGGCCAGGCCGTGCGGGCCGCCCCAGGTCCCGTGGATCCACGAAGCCTGCGGACCGAGGGCTGCCAGCGCCTGCCCGTCGCCCGCGAGGAGGCGCCGTACGGTCACCCCGCGCGGTGGGCGGGCCGGCAGGGCGGTGGCCCGGCGGACGTACATCATCCGCTCCCAGGGGGTGACGCCCTCCAACGCCGCGTACAGCGGGGGCACGAACCCGGCGGATGCGTGTACGTAGTGGGTTGCCAGCGGGCCGAGTTCCCCGGCGGCGAGGCTACGCGGGTCGCCGCGCAGCAGCGCGTGGTCCCCGCAGGAGACCGCCAGGACCCGGGGGTTGAGGGGCCGGTCGCACCACCAGCGGCCGTTGCCCGTTCTCAGCACGTGCTCGGCGAGCGCGCCGATGCCCGGGGACCCGGCAGGGAACCACGGGGCGAGGGACGGGAGACGGGACGGGTGCAGCTCGATCACGGGGCCACCTCTGGGGCGGAAGGGAGGAGGCCGGGGCGGCCCGACGGGGGCCGCCCCGGCAGTGGAGCCGGCGGCGCGCGGAGGCGCGGGCCGAGGTCCGTGGACTCATCCAACCTGGGCCGCGAGCGCTGCCTCAAGGGCTCTTACGGGTCCCTGATCCGGCATTGACGGAACGCGTCCGCGGCACCCATCCAGGGCACTCGTCCACGGAGTTCAGCCGAGGCCGGGGACCGCGGAGACCACGAGGTCGATGAGTTTGATGCCGACGAACGGCAGGACGAGGCCGCCCAGCCCGTAGACGGCGAGGTTGCGCCGCAGCAAGTCGTGTGCGGACGCGGGCCGGTAGCGGACTCCGCGCAGCGCGAGCGGGATCAGCACCACGATGATCAGGGCGTTGAAGATGATCGCCGAGGTGATCGCGGAGGTGGGACTGCGCAGGCCCATGACGTTCAGGGCGCCGAGCCCGGGGTAGGCCGACGCGAACATGGCCGGGATGATCGCGAAGTACTTCGCGACGTCGTTGGTGATCGAGAAGGTGGTCAACGCACCCCGCGTGATGAGGAGTTGCTTGCCCACCTCGACGATCTCGATGAGCTTGGTGGGGTTGGAGTCCAGATCCACCATGTTCCCGGCCTCCTTGGCGGCCGAGGTGCCCGTGTTCATCGCCACGCCGACGTCCGCCTGGGCCAGGGCCGGCGCGTCGTTCGTACCGTCATACCGTCACCGGTCATCGCGACGAGCTTGCCGCCCGCCTGCTCCCGCTTGATGAGGGCCATCTTGTCCTCGGGCGTCGCCTCGGCCAGGTACTCGTCGACTCCCGCCTCAGCGGCGATCGCGGCCGCGGTCAGCGGGTTGTCGCCGGTCACCATGACCGTACGGATGCCCATGCTGCGCAGCTCCGCGAAGCGGTCCCGGATGCCCTCCTTGACCACGTCCTTGAGGTGGATGATCCCGAGCGCCCGCGGCCCCTCCCAGTCGTGGACGGCGACCAGCAGCGGCGTACCGCCCGACCGCGACACCTGCGCGGCCCGGTCGGCGGTCTCGGCCGGTACGCTCCCGCCCCGCATCGTCACCCAGTCGCAGACCTCCTGCACGGCCCCCTTGCGGATCGCGCAGCCGTTGCCGCCCGCCCAGCTCAGGTTGATGCCGCTCATCCGGGTCTTGGCGCTGAAGTGGACGAAGCGCGGGTTGCTCAGTTCTTGCTCCGCGGGGGCCTTCAGGCCGTACCGCTCGGCGAGGGCGACGACGGAGCGGCCCTCCGGGGTGTCGTCGGCCAGCGACGACAGCTGTGCGGCGTCGGCGAGCTTGCCGTGGTCGATGCCGGGCAGCGGAACGAAGCGTTCGGCTTCGCGGTTGCCGGTGGTGATGGTGCCGGTCTTGTCCAGCAGCAGGGTGTTCACATCGCCCGCCGCTTCCACCGCCCGGCCGCTCATGGCCAGGACGTTGCGCTTGACGAGGCGGTCCATGCCGGCGATGCCGATCGCCGACAGCAGCGCCCCGATGGTGGTGGGGATCAGGGTGACCAGCAGGGCCACCAGTACGGCCGTGGTCTGGGCGGCGTGCGCGTACCCGGCCATCGGCTGGAGGGTGATCACCACCAGGATGAAGATCACGGTCAGGGCGGCCAGCAGGATGTTGAGGGCGATCTCGTTCGGGGTCTTCTGCCGGGCCGCGCCCTCGACCAGGGCGATCATGCGGTCCAGGAAGCTGTGCCCCGGGCGCGAGGTGACCCGTACGACGATCGAGTCGGACAGGACGGTCGTACCGCCCGTGACCCCGGAGCGGTCGCCGCCCGACTCGCGCAGTACGGGCGCCGATTCGCCGGTGACGGCCGACTCGTCGATCATGGCGGCGCCGTCCACGACGTCCCCGTCGGCCGGGACCGTCTCGCCCGCCTCGACCAGGACGAAGTCGAAGGGCTGGAGTTCGGCCGGGGTGACGGCCTCGGTCGGCGCGTGGCGCAGGTTCGTCCCGTACGTCCAGTGCTGGAGCCGCAGCGCCACCGTGTCCGTACGGGCCTTGCGCAGCGATTCGGCCTGGGCGCGGCCGCGGCCTTCGGCGACGGCTTCGGCGAGGTTCGCGAAGAGCACGGTCAGCCAGAGCCAGACGCTGATGACCCAGGTGAAGACCGACGGGTGCAGCAGCGCCGACAGCGTGGTCAGCACGGAGCCTACGGCGACGACGAACAGCACGGGCTTGCGGACGAGTTCGCGCGGGTGGAGCTTGCGGACGGCCTCGCGTGCGGAGGCGGCGAGCTGCTCGGGCTCCGGCATGCGGGCGGGGCCGGGGCGCTGGTGCTTGCGGGATGGCTGGGTCACCGGGGCCGACGCCCGTCCTCGGTGGTTCCGGTGACGTGGGCGACGTTGCCAACGTTGCCGGCGTGGCCGGCGTCCGTGATGCGGAACCGCAGTCGGCAGATCACCGCGTCCGTGTCGCGCCGTACCGCGTGGGCCACGACCGAGCCGCGCTGGTTCTGCAGGAGCCGCTGCCACAGGTGCGCCGGCTCGGTCTCCGGGATCAGTACGGTGACCTGCGCGTCCGGGTTGGTCGCGGTGAGTTCGCGTACGTAGCCGGAGACGGGGCGGCCCAGCGCCCGGGTCGGCGAGGTGACCTCGACGAGCTCGACCCCCGGGTTCCACAGCTCCCAGTCGCGGCGCAGCGCCTCGGCCGCCTGCCGGTCCTCGGACGCGGAGTGGGTGACGGTGACGGCGAGGACCTCGTCGCCCATCGAGCGGGCGGCGGTCAGCGCCTGGCGGGTCAGCTTCGACAGTCCGGAGACGGGTACGACGACCAGCGAGCGGGACCGCGTCGGGGACTGCGGGATCCGGCCGAGCTCAAGGCGCTCGCCGATCTGCGCGTACGCCCGCTGGATCTTCTCGAACCCGAGGACGAGCAGCGGCAGGGCGAGGACGATGATCCAGGCGCCCTCGGTGAACTTGGTGGCGGTCACGACGACGGCCGCGACACCGGTGAGGACCGCTCCGAAGCCGTTGAGGGCCGCCTTGTTGCGCCAGCCCGCGGGGCGTTCCCCGTACCAGTGCCGGACCATTCCGACCTGGCAGATCGTGAAGCCGACGAACACGCCGATCGCGAAGAGCGGGACGAGGGTGTTGGTGTCGCCGCCGGAGAAGACCAGCAGCGCGGCGGAGACGGCGGCCAGTGCGAGCACGCCGTGGCGGTGGACCTGGCGGTCGGCCTTGAGCGAGAAGAGGTGCGGCAGGTAGTTGTCGCGGGCGAGCAGGCTCATCAGGACGGGCAGTCCGCCGAAGGAGGTGTTCGCGGCGAGCGCCAGCAGCACCATCGTGGCGAACTGGACCACGTAGAAAGCCGTGTTGTGCCCGAAGGAGGCGTCGGCGAGCTGGGCGAGGACGGTGACGCCCTCGACCGGCTGGAGGTGGAAGCGGCCGATCAGGACGGACAGGCCGATCAGCATCACGCCGAGCAGGGCGCCGAGGGCGACTTCGGTGCGCTGGGCGCGCCGCGCGGCCGGGGCGCGGAAGGAGGGCACGGCGTTGGCGACGGCCTCGACACCGGTCAGGGCCGAACAGCCGGCCGCGAAGGCCTTCAGCAGGAGCAGGGCGCCGACAGCCCCCGAACTGTGGTGCAGTGCGCCCTCGCCGAGGGCGGAGGCGTGCCCCGCGGCGGACGCCGTGCTGACGGGCCCGTCCCGGAACAGACCGACGGTGATCATCGCGAGGATCGACCCGACGAACACCGCGGTCGGTACCAGGAAGGCCTTCGCCGAGTCGACGACCCCGCGCAGGTTCACGGCCGTGACCAGCACCAGGACGGCGAGGCAGATCCAGACCCGCTCGCCGTACAGCTCCGGGAACGCCGAGGTCAGCGCGGCGACTCCGGCCGTGACCGACACGGCGACGTTCAGCACGTAGTCCAGGATGAGCGAGGCCGCGGCCACCAGACTCGTGCGCCGCCCCAGGTGCCGCTTGGCCACGGCGTACGAGCCGCCGCCGTCCGGGAACGCCGCGATCACCTGACGGTACGAGGCCACCAGCACCGCCAGCAGCACGGCGATCGCCACCGTGACCGGGAGCGTGAACCCCATCCCGTACGCGCCGGCCGCCGCGAGCACCAGGACGATCGACTCGGGCCCGTAGGCCACGGACGCCATGGCGTCCAGCGAGAGCGCGGCGAGCCCCTGGAGCGCGGTGAGCCTGTGCCGGTCGCCGGCCCCGGTATCGGGGGGCTCCTCCGCGCCGGGGACCCTGGTCGCCGTGTCCGTCTTGCCTGTGTGCATGGCCATGTTGTTGCCGGTCCCTCCGATTGAGCAAAGACGAGGGACAGCGTCCGGGCGGGAGTGCGCCGTCGCCAGCCGTCTTGGCGACATCCATACGTCCGCCGGCCCACTCTTCACGCGGTCCTGACGACAGCGGGCACGTCGGCGGCGGGGAGGGCGAGGACCATGGTCAGGCCGCCACCGGGGGTGTCTTCCGGTGTGAGCGTTCCGGCCATCGCCTCGGTGAGGCCGCGCGACAGGGCGAGGCCGAGTCCGACGCCGGTGGTGTTGTCGGTGTCCCCGAGCCGCTGGAACGGTACGAAGGCCTTCTCCCGGTCGGCGGCGGGCAGCCCGGGCCCGCGGTCGACGATCCGGAACTCGACGCGGTCGGCGAGGGCGCTGGCCGTCAGCAGCACCGAGGTCCCCTCGGGGGCATGGCGGGCGGCGTTGCCGAGGAGGTTCGCGATCACCCGTTCCAGCAGCGGCGGGTCGGCGAGCACGGCGGGCACCGTCTCCAGCCCCCGGGTCTCGACGGCGGGCGCACCGGGCGGCAGGGATTCCAGGGCGGCCGGCAGCACCTCCTCCAGTACGGTGGGGCGCAGGCTCAGGGTCAGGGCCCCGGCCTGGAGGCGGCTCATGTCGAGCAGGTTCTCGATCAGCCGGTTGAGGCGGGCCATCGACTCGTCGGCGGTGGCCAGGAGTTCGGCCCGGTCCTCCTCGCTGAACTCCACGTCGCCGCTGCGCAGGGAGCTGATGGCGGCCCAGCCCCCGGCGAGCGGTGTGCGCAGGTCGTGGCTGACCGCGGCGAGCAGCGCCGTACGCATCCGGTCCGCGGCCTTGACGGGTTCCACCTCGGCGGCGGCCTCGGCGAGCCGGGCCCGCTCCACCGCAGCGGTCACGTGAGCGGCGAAGGCGGTGAGGACGCGGCGCTCGGAGGACGGCAGGGCGCGGCCGCGCAGGACCAGCCTGGCGTCCCCTCCGATCGGCACCGCCGTCACGGGAACGCCCGTGTGGGGCGGGAGCGTTGACGCCCCGGCCGCCGGTGCGTCCAGCAGTTCGACGGAGTCCATGCCGAAGGTCTCCCGCGCCCGTTCCAGGAGCGCGGGAACCGTCTGGTCCCCGCGGACGATCGACCCGGCGAGCGAGGAGAGCGTCTCCGCTTCGGCCGTCGCCCGCGCCGAGCGGCGCGAAAGCCGCAGGGAGCGGTCCACCACGGCCGCGACCGTCCCGGCCACCACCGCGAACACCACGGTGGCCAGCACGCTGTCGAGGGTCGAGGTGAACGCGCCGACGGGCGGTATGAACCAGTAGTTCAGCAGCAGCGAGGCGGTGACGGACGCGACGACGGCGGAGACCACCCCGCCCACGCAGGCCACGCCGACGACGGTGAGCAGGAAGAGCAGGGCCTCGCTGGTGAGGTTGAGGCTGCCGCGCGCGTGGTCGAGGAGGAAGGTGAGCGCGATCGGCAGGACGAGGCCCAGCACCGGCCCCGCGATGAGGCGCGAGGTCGGCAGCGTGCGCCGGCGGGACGGCAGCAGGCGCCCGCTGCCCGCCCGTTCGTGGGTGACCATGTGGACGTCGATGTCGTCGGAGTGCCCGACGACCGTCTCCCCGATGCCGCGCCCGGTGAGGAAGCGTTCGAGGCGGCTGCGGCTGCTGGTGCCGAGGACCAGCTGGGTGGCGTTCTCGGCGCGGGCGAACTCCAGCAGGGCGGTCGGGACGTCGTCGCCGACGACGCAGTGGTAGCTGCCGCCGAGGCTCTCGACGAGGGCCCGCTGCCCGGCCAGGGCGGCGGACGAGGCGCCCGCGGCAAGCCCGTCGCTGCGGGCGATGTGCACGGCGAGCAGGTCGCCGCCGGCCGACCGGGCGGCGATCCGGGCGGCCCGGCGGATGAGCGTCGCACCCTCCGGGCCGCCGGTGAGCGCGACCACGACCCGCTCCCGGGTCTCCCACACCCCGCCTATGCCGTGCTCCGAGCGGTACTTCTGGAGGGCCTCGTCGACCCGGCCCGCCACCCACAGCAGCGCGAGCTCCCGCAGGGCGGTCAGGTTCCCCACCCGGAAGTAGTGGGCGAGCGCCGCGTCGACCCGTTCCGGCGGGTACAGATCACCGTGGGCCATCCGGCGCCGCAGCGCCTCGGCGGGCAGGTCGACGAGTTCGAGCTCGTCGGCGCGGCGCACCACGTCGTCGGGCACGGTCTCGTCCTGCGGCACCCCGGTGATCTTCTCGACCACGTCGCCGAGTGACTCAAGGTGCGCGATGTTCACGGTGGTGATCACGTCGATCCCGGCGGCGAGCAGCTCCTCGATGTCCTGTCGGCGTGCGGAGTTGCGGCCGCCGGGGGCGTTGGCGTGCGGCAGCTCGTCGACCAGCGCCACCTCGGGCCGCCGGGCGAGGACCGCGTCCAGGTCCAGCTCCTCCCCCGGGGCGCGCGGCAGGAGTTCGAGACCGGCGAGCTTCTCCTCCGTACGCCGGCGCCCGCGGCAGTCGACGTACGCGACCACCACGTCGGTGCCGCGCTCGGCCCGGCGCCGCCCCTCGTCGAGCATCCGGCAGGTCTTGCCCACTCCCGGTGCCGCGCCGAGGAGGACCTTCAACCGCCCGCGCCGGACATCCGCCGCCACCACCGAAACCGCCTCCCCGTTCCCGACGCGCGCGCAGGACACGCCACCGCCAGGTCATCATCGGGCGCGTGCGGCGTCCGACGGGGTCCGGCCCGGGGACCTTGACGCGGTTCTGTCGCGGCCGCCCGGCGCGCGGGCCCGCGCCGTGCAGACTGCGGGTATGGCATCCCTGAACGGCTCCCCCGCCTCCCCCGCGGCCCTCCAGGCCCTCGCGCTGACCAATTACGGGCATTTCACCACCATGAAGGTCGAGGACGGCGGGGTGCGGGGGCTGGCCCTGCACCTCGCCCGGCTGGTCGCGGACTGCCGTGCGGTGTTCGGCGCGGAGCTGGATCCCGAGTGGGTGCGGGAGTGCGTACGCGGTGAGGCCGGCGGTCGGGCCGGGGCGTTCATGGTGCGGGTCACGGTCTTCGACCCCGAGCTGGACCTGACGGCCCCCGACCGCGCGGGGCGGCCGGGCGTGCTGGTGACGACCCGGCCCGCCGCGGGCACCGCCGACCGCCCGCTGCCGGCGCTGCGCGTGCAGCGGCTCCCCTTCCACCGCGACACGCCGTCAGTGAAGCACGTGGCGCTGTTCGGGCAGTTGCGGCTGCGGCGGGCGGCACGGCTCGCCGGGTTCGACGACGTGCTGTTCGCCGGTGCGGACGGGCGGGTGTCCGAGGGCTGCACGTGGAACGTCGGCTTCGTCGACGAGGCCGGGGCCGTGGTCTGGCCCGAGGCCGAGGTCCTCGCGGGAACGACGATGCGGCTGCTCCGGGCCGCCGGGGCCGGGCACGTCACGGCTCCGGTGACCGATGCCCGGCTGCGTGCGATGCGGGCGGCGTTCGCCACCAGCACCGGCCTCGGCGTACGGGCGCTGGCGGCGGTCGACGACGTCGCCTTCCGCGCCGACGACCCGGTGATCGGCGCACTGCGGGAGTCCTACGCGGCCGTACCGCTGGACCGCCTGTAGGCGATCGGCGGTGCGGCCGGTCAGCAGTGGTCCATCTCGGAGATCTTGAAGACCGTACGCACGGTCTGGCGGTCGATGAGGCGCGCGAGCCGCCGGAGCGGGTCCGAACCATCCCTCATGGTGCCGAGGGACAGGCTCACCTTGACGCTCTGGTCGAACAGGTGCCACAGGGCCGGGTTCGCCGCGAAGACCCGCGGATCGACCTCCAGCCGGTTGCCGTCGAGGTCCCTCAGGACCAGTCGCTGCGCGACACCGTCGTGCCAGGCGACCGAGAGGAGCCGGTCGGTGCGGACCCGGCGGTGGTGGAGCAGTCCCCGGGTCGTGAGCACGCCCGGGGTAGCGCGGACCCGGGTGGGCCACAGGACGGCGAGCAGGGCGAGGCCGAGGGCCGTCCAGAGCAGGACGCGCTGCCAGTGGGTGTGGCCGGCCGCGGCGTCGACGGCGAGGAGCAGTCCCGGGAGCAGCACGGCGATGCCGGCTGCGGCCCGGGCGTCTGACGGCCAATTGCGGTCCTCCGCGAGTTCCGGTCCAGGCATGCGGTCCATGGAACGGCCCCGGGCGGGCCCCGGCGCGCTCTGCTGACGCTCTTCTGACACCGGAACCGGAAACCCTGACGTCCTTCTGATGCGCAGGGGTGGAACTCCATATGAAACGCATCAAAAGGCCGTTCCCGCCCGATACACCGGCGGGCCGCGCGGGCACGGTGGAGGTGGCGGGACACCGCCCCCACCAGGAGAATCGGAGACATGGTTCATGGACGCTGAGAACGTCGTCGGGCTGATCATCGCCCTCGCTCTGCTCGGCTACCTCATTGCGGCCCTGATCAAGCCCGAGAAGTTCTGACAGGGGTTCCGACCGACCCGACCCGACCCACCCGAATCGAGACCAGCGCGTCCGGACGGGAGGCAGCACATGTCCGGGTACCGACTCCACGACCGCCTCGCCCTGATCGCGGCCCTCGTGGTCCCCTTCCTCGTGGCGCTCGCGCTCGTGCCCTTCCGTACGGATCTCTCGGCGACGAACGCCGCCCTGGTCCTGGTCGTCGCCGTCGTCGCGGTCGCCGCGCTCGGCACCCGGGTGGCCGGGGCCCTCGCCGCGCTGTCGGCCGCGGCCTGGTTCGACTTCTTCCTGACCCAGCCGTACGGTCGCTTCACGATCACCGACGGTGACGACGTCCAGACGGCGGTCCTCCTCCTGGTCGTCGGCCTGATCGTCTCCCAGCTGGCCGTCCGCGCACGCCGCCTCCAGAGCGCCGTGACCACCGATGCCTCGCACCTGTCCCAGCTGGAGGGCACGGCCCGGCTCGCCGAGGGCGGGAGCTCCCCCGAGGCCGTCGTCGAGCACGTGCGCCATGAGCTCATCGGCCTGCTGGACCTGCGCGGCTGCCGCTTCGAGTACGGGTCGCTCATCGGGCACCTGCCCCGGCTGGAGCACGACGGGACCTTGTGGCTCGGCCTCGACACCGGGGAGAGCGAGGCCACGTACTGGCCCGACCGGTGGCCGGAGGGCGAGACCGAGCTGCGCGCCCTCGGCGGCGGGCACTACTACGGCCGCTTCCTCCTCGACCCGGTCCCGGGCCCGCTGCCTTCGGAGCAGGCCCGGCTCGTCGCCGTCGCCCTCGCCGCGCAGGCCGGCGCCGCCCTGGCCTCGGCCGGGCTGGCCCACGGCGGCTGAGCCTCACCCTTGCCGAAGCGGTTCTGCGTCAGGGTGGCATCAAGAGATCCGGCCTGCCCGTATGGAGCCCGTCAAGAGGTCTTAACGCGCACCTGAGCTCGCGGTTTGCTCTACATCGGCCGTCTGGCCGAAATCCATTTCATCACTTCATCCAGGAGCTCACGATGGCCGATCTGGCCTTCGTCGTCACCACGGTCGCGGTTTTCGCACTGGTGGCTCTCATCGCCCGAGGGGTGGCCAAGCTGTGACCGCCGAGAACATCGTCGGCCTGCTCGTGGCCGTCTCCCTGCTGGGATACCTCGTCCTCGCCCTCGTGTACCCGGAGAGGTTCTGAGCCCCGATATGAGCCCCGTAACCGCTGGTGTGCTGCAGCTGCTCGCGCTCGTCGCCGCGCTCGCCCTCGCATACCGTCCGCTCGGCGACTACATGGCCCGCGTCTACTCCTCCGAGAAGCACTACCGCCCGGAGAAGTGGATCTACAAGGCCATCGGCGCCAACCCCTCGGCCGAGATGCGCTGGCCCGCGTACCTGCGCGGCGTGCTGGCCTTCTCCGCAGTGAGCGTCCTCTTCCTCTACGCCCTGCAGCGGCTGCAGGGCAGCCTGCCCGGCTCGCTCGGCTTCGTGTCGATCGACCCGGACCAGGCGTTCAACACCGCCGCGTCCTTCGTGGCGAACACCAACTGGCAGTCGTACTACGGCGAGCAGGCCATGGGCCACGTCGTGCAGACCGGCGGCCTCGCGGTGCAGAACTTCGTCTCGGCCGCGGTCGGCATGGCCGTCGCCGTGGCCCTCGTACGGGGCTTCGCCCGCTCGCGCACCGGCGAACTCGGCAACTTCTGGTCCGACCTGGTGCGCGGCACCGTCCGGATCCTGCTGCCCATCTCCGTGATCGGCGCGCTGGTCCTGGTCGCCTGCGGTGTCCTCCAGAACTTCGCCGGCATCCACGAGGTCGGCCAATTCTTGAATCAGCACGGCATGGGCGGCACCCAGCAGTGGAACGGCGGGGCGGTGGCCTCGCAGGAGGCCATCAAGGAGCTGGGCACGAACGGCGGCGGCTACTTCAACGCCAACTCGGCCCACCCCTTCGAGAACCCCACCCCGTTCTCGAACCTCTTCGAGATCTTCCTCATCCTGGTCATCCCGTTCGCGCTGACCCGGACCTTCGGCCGCATGGTCGGCAACCTGCGCCAGGGCTACGCGATCCTCGCGACGATGGCCACGATCTGGCTCGGGTTCACCGCGCTGATGATGTGGACCGAATTCGCCCACCACGGCCCGGCCTTCGACATCGCGGGCGGGGCGATGGAGGGCAAGGAGACCCGCTTCGGCATCGGCGGCTCGTCCCTCTTCGCCGTCGCGACCACGCTGACCTCGACCGGTGCGGTCAACTCCTTCCACTCCTCCTACACGGGCTTCGGCGGCGGCATCGCGATGCTGGGCATGCAGCTCGGCGAGATCGCGCCCGGCGGTGTCGGTTCCGGCCTGTACGGCATGCTGATCATGGCGATCATCGCGGTGTTCATCGCGGGTCTGATGGTCGGCCGCACCCCGGAGTACCTGGGCAAGAAGATCGGCACCCGCCAGATCAAGCTGGCCGCCTGCTACATCCTCATCACCCCGGCGCTGGTCCTCTGCTTCACCGCCGCCGCGATGGCGCTCCCGACGCCCGGCAACTCGATGGCCAACCCGGGTGCGCACGGTTTCTCCGAGATCCTCTACGCCTACACCTCCGGCGCCAACAACAACGGCTCCGCGTTCGCCGGCCTCAACGCCGACACCCAGTGGTTCAACAGCACCATCGGCATCGCCATGCTGCTGGGCCGTTTCCTGCCGATCGTCTTCGTCCTCGCGCTGGCGGGCTCGCTCGCCGAGCAGCAGCCCGTACCGGAGACGGCGGGCACCCTCCGTACCGACAAGCCGCTCTACGCGGGCCTGCTCGTCGGCACGATCATCATCATCACCGGTCTGACCTATTTCCCCGCCCTCGCGCTGGGTCCGCTCGCTGAAGGGCTCGCCTCATGAGCACCATCACCCCCACCCGTGCTCCGCACGAAGACCTGCCCACCGGACACAAGACCCCGGCGGGGCGCGTCGGCGGCGGTCTGTTCGACCCCAAGGCGCTGCTCAAGTCCTTCCCCGACGCGGTGAAGAAGCTCGACCCGCGCGTCATGATCAAGTCGCCGGTCATGTTCGTGGTCCTCGTGGGGTCGGTGGTCACCACCGTCCTCGCGTGTCTGGACCCGACGGACTGGTTCGGCTGGGCGATCACCGCCTGGCTGTGGCTGACCACCATCTTCGCCAACCTCGCCGAAGCCGTGGCCGAGGGCCGCGGCAAGGCCCAGGCCGACACCCTGCGCAAGGCGAAGACGGACACCGTCGCCCGCCGTCTGACCGACTCCGGCGAGGAGCAGGTCCCGGGCACGGAGCTCCGCATCGGCGACCTCGTGGTCTGCGAGGCCGGCGACATCATCCCCGGCGACGGTGACGTCGTCGAGGGCGTCGCCTCGGTCGACGAATCGGCCATCACCGGTGAATCGGCCCCCGTGATCCGCGAGTCGGGCGGTGACCGCAGCGCGGTGACCGGCGGTACGAAGGTCCTCTCGGACCGGATCGTCGTCAAGATCACGACGAAGCCCGGCGAGACCTTCATCGACCGCATGATCGCGCTCGTCGAGGGCGCGGCCCGGCAGAAGACGCCCAACGAGATCGCCCTCAACATCCTCCTCGCCTCGCTCACCATCGTCTTCCTGCTCGCCGTCGTCACCCTGCAGCCGTTCGCGATCTACGCGGACGCCAAGCAGTCGATGATCGTGCTGACCGCCCTGCTGGTCTGCCTGATCCCGACTACCATCGGCGCCCTGCTCTCGGCCATCGGCATCGCCGGCATGGACCGGCTCGTCCAGCGCAACGTCCTGGCCATGTCGGGCCGCGCGGTCGAGGCCGCCGGCGACGTGTCGACCCTGCTGCTCGACAAGACGGGCACGATCACCCTCGGCAACCGCCAGGCCGCCGAGTTCGTCCCCGTCAAGGGCACCACGGAGGCCGAACTGGCCGATGCCGCCCAGCTGTCGTCGCTGGCCGACGAGACCCCCGAGGGCCGCTCGATCGTGGTCCTCGCGAAGGAGAAGTACGGACTGCGCGAACGCCACCAGGGCGAACTCTCCCAGGCCGAGTGGATCGCCTTCACCGCCCAGACCCGCATGTCGGGCGTGGACGTCGACGGCAGGAAGACCCGCAAGGGCGCCGCCGGTTCGGTCATCGCCTGGGTGACCGAACAGGGCGGTCAGGTCGCCGACGACGCGGACCTCCTCGCCAACCGGATCTCCGAAGCCGGCGGCACCCCGCTCCTCGTCGCGGTCGAGGACGGCAAGGGCGCCCGGATCCTCGGTGTCATCCACCTCAAGGACGTCGTCAAGGAGGGCATGCGCGAGCGGTTCGACGAACTGCGCCGCATGGGCATCAAGACGATCATGATCACGGGCGACAACCCGCTCACCGCGAAGGCCATCGCGCAGGAGGCCGGCGTCGACGACTTCCTCGCCGAGGCCACCCCCGAGGACAAGATGGCCCTCATCAAGCGGGAGCAGGCGGGCGGCAAGCTCGTCGCGATGACCGGTGACGGTACGAACGACGCGCCGGCCCTGGCCCAGCCCTGGCCCAGGCGGACGTCGGCGTGGCGATGAACACGGGCACCTCGGCCGCCAAGGAGGCCGGGAACATGGTGGACCTGGACTCCAACCCCACCAAGCTCATCGAGATCGTCGAGATCGGCAAGCAACTCCTCATCACCCGGGGCGCACTCACCACGTTCTCCATCGCCAACGACGTCGCGAAGTACTTCGCGATCATCCCGGCCATGTTCGCCGTGGTCTACCCGGGCCTCGACAAGCTCAACATCATGGGCCTGCACTCACCGAACTCGGCCATCCTCTCCGCGGTCATCTTCAACGCGCTGATCATCATCGCGCTGGTGCCGCTCGCCCTGAAGGGCGTGCAGTACAAGCCCACCAGCGCCGACAAGATGCTCCGCCGCAACCTGGGGATCTACGGACTCGGCGGCCTCGTCGCCCCGTTCATCGGCATCAAGATCATCGACATGCTCATCACCCTCATCCCCGGAATCGGTTGATCTGCCATGAACAACTCCGTAGGCAACACCGCCCGCCTCCTCGGCGCCGGACTGCGTGCCCTCCTCGTCCTGACCGTCATCTGCGGGGTCATCTACCCGCTCGCCGTCACCGGCATCGCCCAGGTCGCCTTCGGCGACCAGGCGAACGGTTCCGAGATCAAGGACAAGAGCGGGCAGGTCGTCGGCTCCTCTCTCATCGGCCAGACCTACAACCTGCCGAAGAACGACCCGAACGACGCCGAAGAGGCGGCGAAGCCGGACCTGAAGTGGTTCCAGCCGCGCCCCTCCAACGGCCTCGGCTCCAACAGCGTCAACCAGCAGTACTCCCTGATCCTCTCCGGCGCCACCAACAAGGCGGGCGACAACCCGGACCTGGTCAAGCTGGTCACCGACGCCAAGGACGCCGTGATCGCGGACAACTCCACGGCGACGTACGAGGTCAAGCCCTCGGACGTGCCGGCCGACGCCGTCACCTCCTCCGGCTCCGGCCTCGACCCGAACATCTCCCCGGAGTACGCCACCCTCCAGGTCCACCGGGTCGCCGAACAGAACGGCCTCGACGTCCGGCAGGTCGAGAAGCTGGTGAAGGACAACACCACCGGCCGCACGCTCGGCTTCATGGGCGAGCCCCGCGTCAACGTCCTGGAGCTGAACACCGCGCTCAAGGCACTGACCAAGAGCTGATGGCCGTCCCGCTCACTCGGACGGGAACCCGGTGGGGCGCGCAAGCTCCGCGCCCCACCGGTTCCTTATCCGCCCGCAACGAAGAAAGGCTGTACACCCCATGACCCGGGTGCTCGTGGTGGAGGACGACCCGCAGCTCGTACGCGCCTTGAAGATCAATCTTCAGGCGCGCAAGTTCGAGGTGGCGGAGGCCGGTGACGGCCGCGCGGCCATCCGGCTCGCCGCCGACCGCAAACCGGACGTCATCCTCCTGGACCTCGGCCTGCCGGACATGGACGGCGTGGACGTGATCAAGAGCGTCCGCGGCTGGAGCCGGGTGCCGATCCTCGTACTGTCCGCGCGCCACACCTCCGAGGAGAAGATCCGCGCCCTGGACGCCGGTGCGGACGACTACGTGACCAAGCCGTTCAGCATGGACGAGCTGCTGGCCCGGCTGCGGGCCGCCACCCGGCGGCAGGAGGACCCCGCGTCCCCCGCCGGCCCCTCCGGGATCACGACCGACGAGTTCACCGTCGACCTCGCGGCCCGGAAGGTGGTGCGCGGCGAGCGCACGGTCCGTCTGACGCCGACCGAATGGCACCTGCTGGAGCTGCTGATCGCCCATCCCGGTCATCTCGTCTCCCAGCGCAGGCTGTTGCTGGAGGTGTGGGGGCCGACGTACGCCGAGCACACCAACTACCTGCGCGTGTACATGGCCCAGCTGCGGCGCAAACTGGAAGCGGACCCCTCGCACCCCCGGTACCTGATCACCGAGCCGGGCATGGGCTACCGCTTCGAACCCTGACGGACAGACAGACACGGCACAGCACATCGAGTGGAACGAGAAGTCGGCACCAGATGAGACGCGGAAAGCTCCGGATCTACCTCGGCTCGGCACCGGGCGTCGGCAAGACGTACGCCATGCTGTCCGAGGCACACCGCAGGATCGAGCGCGGCACCGACTGCGTCGTCGGCTTCGTCGAGCACCACAGCCGTCCGCGTACGGAGGTGATGCTGCACGGCCTGGACGTGACTGCGCGACGGGAGATCGCCTACCGCGACAGCACGTTCACGGAGATGGACGTGGACGCCCTGCTGGCACGCAGGCCCGCGGTCGCGCTCGTGGACGAGCTCGCGCACACCAACGTCCCCGGCTCGCGCAACGCGAAGCGCTGGCAGGACGTCGAGGAGCTGCTCCAGGCGGGCATCGACGTCGTCACCACGGTCAACATCCAGCACCTGGAGTCGCTCGGCGACGTGGTGGAGGCGATCACCGGTGTCCGGCAGCGCGAGACCGTTCCCGATGAGGTCGTCCGGCGCGCGGACCAGATCGAGCTCGTCGACATGTCCCCGCAGGCCCTGCGCCGCCGCATGGCGCACGGGAACATCTACAAGCCCGACCGCGTCGACGCCGCCCTGTCGAACTACTTCCGGCCCGGCAACCTCACCGCGCTGCGCGAGCTGGCGCTGCTGTGGGTCGCCGACCGGGTGGACGAATACCTCCAGGAGTACCGCGGCGAGCACAACATCCGCTCCACCTGGCAGGCCCGCGAACGCATCGTCGTCGGCCTGACCGGCGGGCCGGAGGGACGCACCCTGATCCGGCGCGCCGCCCGGCTCGCGGAGAAGGGCGCCGGAGGCGAGGTCCTCGCCGTCTACATCGCGGCCAGCGACGGCCTCTCCTCGGCCTCCCCCAAGGAACTGGCCGCCCAGCGCACGCTGGTGGAGGACCTGGGCGGGACCTTCCACCACGTCATAGGCGACGATGTCGCGCACGCCCTGCTGGAGTTCGCGCGGGGCGTCAACGCCACGCAGATCGTCCTGGGCGTCAGCCGCCGCCGGCCCTGGCAGTACGTGTTCGGGCCGGGGGTCAGCGCCACGGTGGCCGTGGAGTCGGGCCCCGACCTCGACGTCCACCTGGTCACGCACGACGCCGCGGCCCGTGGGCGGCGCAGCCTGCCCGTCGCGCGCGGTGCCCGCCTGGGCCGCTCGCGCCTCATCTGGGGCTGGCTGACCGGCGTCCTCGGTCCGGCGCTGCTGACGCTGCTGCTGCACGCGGTCGTACCCGAGCTCGGGCTCGCGAACGACATGCTGCTCTTCCTGACGTTCACCGTGGCCGCCGCGCTGCTCGGCGGACTGCTCCCGGCCCTCGCGTCGGCCGCGTTCGGCTCCCTGCTGCTGAACTACTTCTTCACGCCACCGCTGTACCAGCTCACGATCTCCGACCCGCGCAACATCGTCGCCATCTCGATCTTCGTCGGCGTGGCGGTGTCGGTCGCCTCCGTCGTCGACCTGGCCGCGCGCCGCACCCACCAGGCCGCCCGGCTGCGCGCCGAATCCGAGATCCTGTCCTTCCTCGCCGGAAGCATCCTGCGCGGCGAGGACTCGCTGGAGGCCCTGCTGGAGCGGCTGCGCGAGACGTTCTCCATGCGGTCCGTGGCCCTGCTGGAACGCGCCGGCGAGGTCGAGCCGTGGACCACGGCCGGCGCCGTCGGCACCGATCCGGTCAGCCGTCCCGAGGACGCCGATGTGGACATGCCGATCGGGGAGAACATGGCCCTGGCGCTGTCCGGGCGGGTCCTGCCGGCCGAGGACCGCCGCGTCCTCGGTGCCTTCGCCGCGCAGGCGGCCGTCGTACTCGACCGCCAGCGCCTGGTCGACGAGGCGGGCAAGGCCCGTGAGCTCGCCGAGGGGAACCGGATCCGTACGGCGCTGCTGGCGGCCGTCAGCCACGATCTGCGCACCCCCCTCGCGGGGATCAAGGCGTCCGTCACCTCGCTCCGTTCCGACGACGTCGAATGGTCCGAGGAGGACAAGGGCGAGCTGCTGGAGGGCATCGAGGAGGGCGCCGACCGGCTCGCCGCGCTGATCGGCAACCTCCTGGACATGTCCCGCCTGAACACGGGCTCCGTGGTTCCGCTGATCCGGGAGACCGACCTCGACGAGGTCGTGCCGATGGCGCTGGGCGGCGTACCCGACGGCAGTGTCGAGCTGGACATCCCGGAGACCCTCCCGATGGTCGCCGTCGACCGCGGGCTGCTCGAACGGGTCGTGGCCAACGTCGTCGAGAACGCGGTCAAGTACAGCCCGCACGGCCAGCCCGTCCACGTGTCCGCCAGTTCGCTGCTCGGCCGGGTCGAACTGCGGGTCGTGGACCGCGGACCGGGTGTTCCCGACGAGGCCAAGGACCGGATCTTCGAACCCTTCCAGCGGCACGGGGACGCCCCGCGCGGCGCGGGGGTCGGCCTCGGGCTCGCGGTCGCCCGCGGTTTCACGGAGGCGATCGGCGGCACGCTGACCGCCGAGGACACCCCGGGCGGCGGGCTCACCATGGTGCTCACCCTGCCGACGGCCGGGGACGCTCCGGCTGCCGCGGCGGAGCTGCCGGCGTCGGTGGTCACGTAAGGGTGACCGGGAGGCGGTGCACGCCGTAGATGTTCATGCCGGTCCGCAGGGGCACGTCCTCGGCGGGCACGGCGAGGCGCAGCCGCGGGAAGCGGGCGAGGAGCGCGGGCAGGGCCACGCGCATCTCGACGCGGGCGAGTTGGGCGCCGAGGCACTGGTGGATGCCGTGGCCGAAGCCGAGCTGCCCGGCCGCCTTGCGGCGGACGTCGAGGGTGTCGGGGTCGGCGAAGCGGAGCGGGTCGCGGTTGGCGGCCTCGACGGAGAGGGTGACGCTCTCGCCGGCCTTGATGACCTGATCCTCCAGTTCGACGTCCTCCAGGGCCACCCGGACCATGGTGTGGGCGACGCTGAGGAAGCGCATCAGCTCTTCGACGGCGCTGTCGGCGAGGCCGGGATCGGCACGCAGGGCGGCGAGTTGGTCCGGGTGGCTGAGCAGGGCGAAGGTGCCGTGGGCCAGCATGTTGGCGGTGGTGTCGAGGCCGGCACCGAGCAGGAACCCGCCGAGACCGGCGAGTTCCTCCTCGGTAAGGTCGCTCTCGGTCAGATCGCCGAGCAGGTCGTCGGTCGGGGCCGCCCGCTTGGTCCGGACGAGCCGCGTCATGTACTCCTGCAGCCCGGTCATGGCGGCGAACCGTTCCTCGATGCTCGCTTCCATGCTCATCAGTGCCACGGTGAAGTCGTGGAACGTCTTGCGGTCCGCGTAGGGCACGCCGAGCAGCTCGCAGATGACCAGGGCGGGAATGGGCTGCGCGAAGGCCTGGACCAGGTCGGCTCCGGCGCCCCGCCGCTCCATGGCGTCCAGGTGCTCGGCGGTGATCCGCTCGATCCGCTCGGTCAGCAGGCGCATGCGGCGGGCCGTGAACTTGCCCGCGAGCAGCCGCCGGTAGCGCGTTTGATCGGGGGCGTCCATCCCGGTCATGTCGCCGACGGGGGCCGGGGGCAGCGCGCCTTCGGGGCCGCCCGGGAAGGGGAAGTGCATCAGCTCGTAGCGGGAACTGAAGCGGGGGTCCGCCAGTACGGCGCGCACGGGGCCGTAGCCGGTGGCCAGCCAGCCGTGGTGCCCGTCGGGATAGACCATGCGGCGGACGGGCCGCTCCTCGCGCACCTCGGTCAGCTCGGCGGGCGGGGCGAAGGGGCAGCCGGCGGGGCGTGCGGTGGGCAGTGAGGTCAGCGGTTCGTGGTGCACGGTGCGGTTCCTCCGGGCTCGACTTACACGGTGTGCAACTGCTTGGACTTGCACACCGTAAAAGAAGACTTGCACGGCGTGCAAGAGGTTGCGGGGACTGGGCTACGCTGACGTCATGCCGCGTGAGACGTTGAACCGTGACCAGATCGTCCGGGCCGCGATCGAGCTGCTCGACGCCGAGGGCGTCGAGGGCCTGAGCATGCGCCGGCTGGGCGGGCGACTGGGCTCGGCGCCCACCGCCATGTACTGGCACGTGGGCAACAAGGAGAACCTCGTCGTCCTCGCCGCCGACCGGGTGTGGGGCGAGATCGAACCGCTGGACCCGGGCACGGCCGGCTGGCGCGCCGCCGCACGGGCCTTGGCGCACGACGCGCACGCGCTGGCCGCGCGACACCCCTGGCTCGTCAACGCCATCAGCACGCACTTCGTGTACGGGGACGGGATGGCCCGGTTCCAGGACCACAGCTACGCGGTGTACGAGGCGGCCGGGTTCACGGGGTGGGAGCTGGACTGGGCGGTGAACACCGCTTACACGTTCGTGGCGGGCTCGGCCATCGACGAAGCGACGACGGCGGCGATGGCGAAGGCGCGGATCCGGCCCGGCAGGGGCGCGGAGGGCGACGGTCCGGTACAGGACGTGGTGACGTGGGCGACCGGGATCGCGTCCCGGTACCCCCGGCTGCGCGCCCGCCTGGAGGACCAGGCGGCGGCCGACCCCGCCGAGATGACGCGCCGGAAGTTCGAGTTCGGCATCGAGGCGATCCTGGACGGCCTGGAGGCCCGGCTCGCCCGCCGGACCACGTAGGCCGCCCGGCCGCAGCACCCCCCTGGGGCTGCGGGCCGAGCGGCCCTTGTGTCGTGCGACGGCGACGAACGGGAGCGCGTTCCGTCGCTTCCGGCCCCCCACGGTCCGGTCCGGTGGGCGTCGTCCCGGCCGTGTCAGGTCACTGGCCGCTCAGCCGCCGCCCGGTCGCCCGCGAACCCGTCTCGCGTCACCGCCGCGAGATCATTCTGCGCACCGGACCACCCGCCACCAGCCCGCCTTGACGACCTCCTGCCGCCCAACCCCCCATCCTTGACGCCCCACTGACACCTCCTCCCCCGCAGGGCGGTTCGCTGCCCCCGGGGTCGGCGAGGACGACGCGGGCGGCTTCCTCGTCCACGACGGTCCGTTCCCGCTCCAGCGGCGTCCGGCGGACCTACGGCCTGCGGGGGCGGATGCGGGCCGCGAGTACGGCGACGTCGTCCTCGGCATGGCGGGCGTCCAGGGCCGCCACCACCGCGTCGACCATCTCCTCCACCGTCTCGCCCACCGGCGGCCGCAGCCCGGCCAGCCGGGTCAGCGAGACGTCGATGTCCTCGCCGCGCCGCTCCACCAGCCCGTCGGTGAACATCAGCAGGGTCTCCTCGGTGGTGATTTCCCGGGTCACACCCTCGTAGCCGCCCACCCCGGTGCCCAGCGGCGGCCCCACCGGCACGTCGACCAGGACCGCCGTACTGTCCGCCCCGAAGATCGCCGGCGGCAGGTGGCCGGCGCTGGCGAAGTCCGCGACCCCGCGCGCGGGGTCGACCCGTACGAGCAGGCAGGTGGCGGGCCGCCGGGCCGGGTCCTCGGCCACCAGCACGTCCAGCTGGCGCAGCACGCGGTGCGGGGCGAGGTCCGTGGAGGCCACGTCGCGCAGCGTGGAGCGGTAGGCGTTCATGTCCACGGCGGCGTCGAGCCCGTGGCCCATCACGTCGCCGACCACCAGCAGGGTGCGGCCGAAGTGCAGCCGGACCGTCTCGAACCAGTCCCCGCCCACCAGGGCCCGGGAGCCGGCCGGCAGATAGCGGCTGGCCATCTCCAGGTTGGGGTGCGGCCGGCCCGGCTCCGACACCAGCGCCCGCTGCAGGTGCAGTGCCGTGTCCTCGGTGGCGGCCAGCTCCCGGGCGTGGCCCAGGTGCACCGCCGCCAGCCGGGCCGCGAAGTGGACCGTCGCCGCCTCGTGGTCGCTGAAGCCGCGGTGGGCCCGTGCGGCCAGCACCGCGCCGTGGACCCCGCGCCGGGCCGGCAGCGGAACCGACACGAGGTGCACCCGGGTTCCGCCGGAGACCATTACCCACTCGGAGAGGGGGTGCCCGCCGTCCATGGCCCGTACGGAGGGTGACTCGTCGGTCCGCGCGCTCAGCAGCTCGACGGCCCCGGCCACCGCGACCCGGCTCAGCCCGCCGTCCTCCGCCCGCAGGTCCACCGCCACCGCGTCGCACAGGGTGCGGAACAGGAAGCCGGCCAGTTCCTCGCACGTGGCGCTCTCGTCGAGCCTCGTCCCGATCTGCTCGGCCGCGGCCTCCATCGCGCGCAGCCGCGCGCGCAGCGCCTCGTACTCCCCCGGCGGCCCGGCGGACCTCCCGTCATGCTCCGACAAGACACCTCCCCGGCCCCGGCAGCCGAAGAAGCCATTCCACCAGCACCGCCCGCCGCCCGCACGTGCGCCGCGCGCCCGCCGGGCCGGCGGATCCCCGCAGCGCCACCGCGCACGCGTGTCCGGGGCCGCAGAGGCCTCGGCGGCCCCGGCCGCCCAGTAGAGTCAGCCGACTAGACGATCACGGGGGAAAGTCATGCCCATGCCCATATCCATGTCGACGCTGCGGGGTACCGCGGTCCTCGCCGCGGCCCTGGCCGCGCTCAGCGTCTCGTGCAGCACGAACCCGAAGGAGAGCGCGCCGGCGCCGGCCGCCTCGTCCGCACCCGCGGCGACTCCGGGCGCGGCGGGCTCCGCGGCGCCCGACGCCGCCGCGCCCGCATCACCCACGGCGGCGTCCCGTACGCCTTCGCCGCAGGGCTCCGAGCCGGTGAGCCTGGTCCGGGACGCCTTCGCGGGGCTCCAGGCCACCCTGGGCGAATCGTGCACCCCGGGCAACTGTGCCTACTTCCTCGGCCGGGTCCACGACGAACTGCACCGCATGGACGCGGCGATGAAGGCCGACCCGAAGGGCCCCGGCCACTTCCCCGAGCCGATCGCCCTCATCAAGAAGCTCGACGCGGAGCTCGCCGGGGACCGTTCCTTCGAGAACCTGAAGAAGCACCAGACCACGCTGATCGGCACCCGCGACAAGATCAACACCTGGATGCAGGGCCACCCCGACGACTACCGCTGACCGACGGGCGGCCCGGCCGGCCCGGCCTGCTGCGAAAGTGGGCCGTCTGTCAGACCTGCTTGGGATGCTCCGAGCATGGAGATGACAGTGCAGCTGACGATCGACTGCTCCGATCCGCAGAGGATGGTGACTTTCTGGGCCGAGGCCCTGGGCTACGTGCCCGAGCCTCCGCCGGGCGGGCACGCCACGTGGCGCGCTTACTGGGCGGCGGTGGGGGTGCCCGAGGCGGAATTGCCGGCCGGTGCCGGGGATGTTCCGGAGTCGATCATCGATCCCGCGGGACGTGGACCGAGGGTGTGGTTCCAGCAGGTTCCGGAGCCGAAGGCCGCCAAGAACCGGTGGCACTTCGACCTGAAGGCCGGTGGGGGCCGTGACGTCCCACTGGACCTCCGCACACAGCGGGTCAAGGCCACGGTGGAACGGCTGGTCAAAGCCGGTGGCACCGTGCTGGGGATCAGGGATGAGCCGGACATGGGGCTCTACGCCGCCGCCATGCAGGACCCCGAGGGCAACGAATTCGACGTCGTCTGAGGGCCGTTGCGACGGTGCTGGTCACAGCCACTCGTTCACGGCTGCGACCAGCACCATCGCCGCGTGGCGGACGGAGACCTCGTCGTACCTCGTGGCCGCGCCGCCCCGGCCCCTGCCGCATGCCGAGGGCGCGCCACGCTCCCTAGCCCGCTGCCAGCTGGGCCACCCAGCCGTACGGAAGCTCGGCTCCGTCGAGCGTCACCGCTTCGACGGTGCGCGTCAGGGGGTCGATGTCGGCCTGTACGCCTTCGCCCGCGTAGCGCGGATAGCCGGAGGCCCCGAATTCACCGGTGGCCTCGACCACGGCGGTGCGCAGCACGCCGCGGCGGGCGGAATCACCGGGCTCGGCGAGCCCCGGGCGCAGGACGACGGTGTAGCGGCCGGGGGCCGATGCGGAGGCGGGGTCTGGCTCGGCGGAGGGGTTCATGCGGCCCAGGCTAGCCACCGCCCGGCCGATCGGCCGGTATCCCGGGGCCGCGTCCCGTTCGCGTCCGCCGTCCGCCGTCCACGGCGCCCCCGGGCGGCCGGACCGCCGCTCGACGCGCTCGGCCGGCGCGACCGCTCAGCGACCGCTCAGCGACCGCTCAGCGGCCGGGCACCGCACCGGTTCCGGCCCCGGTTCCCGCATGACCGGTGCCGGAACCGGTGCGGGGTTCCACTTGCCGCAGCTCGGCGAGGAGTTCGCTCTGGCCCGCCAGCAGCTCGGTCAGGATGCGGCGGGCCGCGCGCAGGAGCTCGGCGACGTCGCCCCCGGCGAGGGCGTAGTTGACGGTCGCGCCGTCGCGCGTGGAGACGACGATGCCGGAGCGGCGCAGGACCGCCAGTTGCTGGGACAGGTTGGACGGCTCGATGTCGATCTCGGCCAGGAGTTCGCGTACGGGCCTCGGACCGTTCTGCAGGAGTTCCAGGACACGGATCCTGACGGGGTGTCCGAGCATGCGGAAGAACTCGGCTTTCGCCTGGTACAGGGGTACCTGCTTGCCCACGAACGCTCCCGCCGTTGCTTCGACCCGTATGTCCGGCACGGGGCCGGTGAGTTGCCCGCCCCCCGCAGCCATCATTCCGCCCGATGGACCCACGCGCGCCCCTGCTTGACCAATTTCGGATGTGCCGGATTGAAGAGTTCTTCAATTCGTGGGCATGCGTGGGCCCGAGGAAGCGGCGCCTAGATCTCCAGAGCGGATTCGATGCGCTTGAGCTGGTGCCGGGCCATGGCGAGATTGGAGTTCGCCTTGTTCAGCACCACGTACAGGAACAGCCCGTTGGTTCCCCGGCCGCGCAACAGCCGGATCAGGTGGTACTGATTCCCGAGGGTGATGAGCAGGTCTTCGATCTCGTCGTCCAGACCGAGCATTTCCATGGTGCGGACCTTGGCCCGGATCACATCGGTGTTTCCCGCCGCGGCGACCGCCAGGTCGAGGTCCTTGCCGCCGCCCAGCGTTCCCAGTGCCATTCCGCTGGTGTAGTCGACCAGGGCGACCCCCAGGGTGCCCTCGATCGAGGTCATCGTCTCCTTCAACGAGACTTCCACATTCGCCATCGGCGCCCGCTCCCTCATCTCCGCGTTCACGGCCGGTGCCCGCTCGCGCTGCACACCGGACCACTTGTGAGGCTGACGCTACTGAGCGTGCGTGGAAGCGTGGGGAGAACGGGAGATTTGACGGAAAACCTCCCATCCGTCGTCTAAGATCCGCCCGGCGCGCGCACCGCCGTCCCCGTGTCCGGTCAGCCGTTCCCGGACCGGCCGACGTCCAACCGTGTGATCGCGCCGTGCTCCAGTGCCACGTACAGGGCGCCGTCCGGACCGAAGGCCAGGCCGTGGGGCTCGCTCCCGGGCGGGTCGAGCGGGTACGAGTCGGTCCGGCCCGCCAGGGTGATGCAGCCGATCCGGCCCGAGCCCCACTCGGTGAACCAGAGTCGGCCGTCCGGCCCCGCGGTGATCGCGTGGGGGCGGCAGGCCGTGTCGGCGAGCGGGAACCCGGTGATCTCACCGCGGGGCGTGATCCGGCCGATCCGCCCGGCTCCGATCTCGGTGAACCACAGCGCCCCGTCGGCGCCCGCGCAGATCCCCACGGGCGCGGCCTGTGCGGTGGGCAGCGGGTGCACGGTGACGTTCCCGTCCGTGGTGATCCGCCCCACCGCGTGGGCCTGGTTGAGGGTGAACCACAGCGCGCCGTCCTCCCCCGCCGTGATCATGGCGGGGAAGGCGCCGGCCACCGGCAGCGGGAACTCCCGGACCTCGCCGTCCGTCGTGATCCGGCCGATCCGGTCGGTGTGCATCTGTGTGAACCAGAGGGCGCCGTCGGGGCCCGCGGTGATGCCGTACGGGCCGCCGCCGGGGCCGGGGAGGGCGTACGAGGAGGCCTCGCCGCCGGTCGTGATGCGGCCGATCCGGTGGTCCTGGGTGCGGGTGAACCAGAGGGCGCCGTCCGGTCCGGCGGTGATGAGCGACGGGCCGCAGGAGGGCGAGTCCAGGGCGTACGTGGCGAGTTGCCCGTCGGGAGCCAGGCGGGCGACGGCGCCCGCGTGGACGAGGGTGCACCACAGCGCGCCGTCGGGGCCGGCGGCGAGCGCGTACGGGCCCGAGGCCGGATCCGGGACGGGGAACGCGGTGAGCGCGCTCCGCCCGGGGGACTCGGGAGACGTAGGAGTGGGTACGGACACGGGTTCCTCTTTCCGGGGGTGTGGGCTGGGACGTGGACGTAAGAGCGTCATACGGCCGACGGCGTCGCCCGGGCGGCGTGCGCGTGCAGTGCCAGCCGCCGGCCCCGCCACCGGGCGCGCAGCATCCGGTCGTGGCTGACCAGGACGACCGCTCCCGGGAAACCGGCGAGGGCGGCCTCCAACTCCTCCACCAGTGCGGGGGAAAGGTGGTTGGTCGGCTCGTCCAGCAGGAGCACATCGGCCGGTTCGCAGACCATGCGGGCCAGCGCCAGCCGCTGCCGCTGCCCCGCGGAGAGGTCCGCGATCCGCACGTCCAGGCAGGACCGGTCGAACAGGCCCAGGGCCAGCAGCCGTTCGGCGTGCTCGTCGGCGCTTCCCGCCCGCCCCCGCCCGAACGCGGCGAGCGCACTGTGACCGGCCGGACCGGGCTCGGCCAGCTGCGGCAGGTACGCCGTCCGCGCCCCGCCGGAGCGTACGACGCGCCCCCGGTCCGGGGTGGCCGCGCCGGCCAGGACGTCCAGCAGGGTGGTCTTGCCGGCCCCGTTCGCGCCCGTGACCAGGATGCGGTCGCCTGCCGAGAGGCTCAGGTCCACGGGTGCCAGCCGCCCCGCCACCGCGACGCCCGTCGCCTCCAGCAGCAGGCCCCGCGCACCGGCGCCCCGCAGCGAGGGCGAGAAGCTCAGCGGCTCCGGCGGCGCGGGGACCGGGTGGGCGAGGAGCCGGTCGAGGCGCTCCCGGGCGTTGCGGACCCGGGAGGCCAGCGAGGACTGCACCCGGCCCGCCGCACGGTCGTACGCCATCTTGTTGCCGTCCTTCATCGCCCGGCCGGGCGCCACCCGGCGGGCCGTCACCGAAGCGGTCTCGCGTAGCCGGGCCACCTCCGCGCGCCAGGTGGCGTGGGCGTCGGCCCGGCGCTGCCGCTCGGCGCTCCTGCCGGCCAGGTAGCCGGCGTAGCCGTTGCCGTACCGGGTGACGGTGTGACGGTCCCCGTCCACCTCCCACAGCGCGGTGGTCACCCGGTCGAGGAACACGCGGTCGTGCGAGACGGCGACCGTCGTGCCGGCGCGCCCCCGCAGGTGGTCTTCGAGCCAGTTCAGGGCGTCGTCGTCGAGGTGGTTGGTGGGTTCGTCGAGGAGGAGCACCTCGGGAGCGGCCACGAGGAGGGCGGCGAGGCGCAGGCGGACCCGTTCCCCGCCCGAGAGGCCGCCGACGGCGCGGTCCCGGTCCAGCTTGACCAGGCCGAGGCCGTTCAGGGTCCGCTCGACGCGGGCGTCGGCGTCGTAACCGCCGCGCAGTTCGAACGCGGCCAGCAGGTCGGCGTACTCCGCGAGGACGGGGGGCCGGCCCGCGTCCGGTCCCGGGAGGCGCTCGATCCCGTCGGCCATGGCCGCTTCGAGCAGGCGCATCCGCCGCTCCATGGCGCGCAGTTCGCTCAGGGCGCGGTCGAGGATCCGCTGCACGGTGTGGTGGGCGGGGAGCCGCTCCTCCTGCGCCAGGTGGCCGATGCCGCCGTCGGCGTGTGCGAAGACCTCGCCGCGGTCGGGTCGCTCCAGCCCGGCGAAGAGGCGCAGGAGGGTGGACTTGCCGGAGCCGTTCTCCCCGACGATGCCGAGGCGGCCCCCGGCGGGAACGGAGCAGCTGACCGCGTCCAGGACGAGCCGGCCGTCGTAGGACTTGGTGACGTCAAGGGCGCTGAGCTGTGGGGTCATGGGGGCATGCCGATCGGTCGCGGTGGGTGGCGGGCGCTGGTGCGTGCGGGGTGTGCGCGCTGCTGTGGACCATCGGAACCACTCCCTAAAAGCGACGTCAGTTGCGTTAAGATCCTGACATGAACTCTCCTTCCTCCGCAAGCGATCTTCCTGAACCCGCCGTCCGCAAGCGCACCGGCGGCCGCGCCGCCCGCGTCCGGGGCCAGGTCCTCGCGGCGGTCGGGGAGCTGCTGGTCGAGGACGGCTGCGACGGTCTGACCGTGGACGCGGTCGCGGGCCGTGCGGGCGTCCACCGCACGACCGTCTACCGCAGGTGGCGGGACGTGGGCGGGCTGCTCGCCGATCTGCTCGACTCCGCGGCGGACGACTCCTGGAGCCCGCCGGACACGGGCTCGCTGGAGGAGGACCTCGCGGCCTTGAACCAGGAGGTGTTCGACGCCCTCGCCGACGGCCCGACCCTGACGACGGTCCTGATCACGGCGTCCTTCCGGTTCGACGACGCCGCCCGGGCCCTGAGCCGCTTCTGGGACGACCGCCACGCACGCTCGGCGCCGGTCGTCACGCGGGCGGTGGCCCGGGGTGAAGCCCCCGCGGCCACCGACCCGCGCGCCGTGCTCGTCACCGCGACGGCCCCGCTCTACCACGAGCTCCTGCTGCTCCGGTCCGCACCGGACCCCGCGCTCCCGCGCCGCGCCGCCCGCGCCGCGGCCGCGGCGGCGCGGGCCGGGGCCTTCACCGCCCGTGCCGATGGCTAGGAGTTGTCGTCAAAGTGTCACGCCCACATCAGGAGCGATGCGAGGGTGACGGCTGCTTGGTAGGCCTGGGCGGTCTTGTCGTACCTGGTGGCGAT
>NZ_LGDB01000200.1:0-130864 GCF_001279655.1 Streptomyces sp. WM6372
ACCCCGGCCCCGGCCGCGTACCCCCTCCCCGAGCGGCCGGGCGCCCACCCCCGCCCCGGCCAGGCCGGACCGCAGGGCGCCGAGCGCCGGGAAGCCGGGGGCTGGGGCGAGGGCGGGCTGCGGGGGCTGGGGGCCGAGCGGGCCCGGCTGACCCGGATGGCCGTGGTCGGGGCCGTCACCGAGCGGTGGGCCCCCGAGCAGGCCGGTTCCGTCACCGGGCCCTGGCAACTGGCCGCGCCCGTCGGGCCCGCCACCGACCTCTGGGGGCTCGGCGCGCTGCTGTACCGCGCCGTCCAGGGGCACGCCCCGTACCCCGAGGACAACGTCACCGAGCTCGTCGACATGGTCTGCGCCGAGTCCCCGGCCTTCGCCGAGGAGTGCGGCCCGCTGCGCCCCATCGTGGAGTCGCTGTTGCGCCAGGACCCCACCGAGCGCCCCGACTTCGAGGAGCTCCGCGGCTGGCTGCGCTCGCTCGTACGCTCCGCCCCCGAGCCGGACGGCGGCTCCGCCGTGCTCCCGACGCCGGAGCCGGATCCCGCGCGGCTTCCCGTCGTACGCCGGCGGGGCGACCTGCACGGCCGCCACCGCAATCCCGCCGCCTCCCGCAAGCCCCGCTCCCTCGGGCGCACCCTCCTCCTCGGCGTCCTGGTCCTGCTCGCCGGGGCCGTGGCCTACGCCATCCTCTTCCTGCCGAGGAGCGAGGAGCAGCAGCCCGCCGCCGTCGCCAAGCCCCCGGCGCAGTCCCAGTCCCCCCGCTCCCCGTCCGCCCCGGCGCCGGCCTCGGAGTCGCCCAAGTCCTCGCCCAGCCAGGCCGCCCCCGCGCCCGCTCCCCCCGGCTACACCACCCAGCAGGACCCCGAGCACTTCGAGATCGCGGTCCCGAGCGGCTGGGAGCGGCGCGGGATGAACGAGGCCGGGCAGGTCCGGTACACCGACGGGGAGTACGTCCTGACCGTCGTCCCCGGCCGGGACAAGGTCGACGGAAACCCCGACCCGGCGACGTACCAGAAGGACAAGGAGCCGGAGCTGGCCCCGTACCGGTCCTCCACCTGGGCCAGCGGCGGCGACGTCAAGACCACCAAGGTCGGCAGCCAGCTCCGCGTCACCGGCCGCTACACGTGGATCGACGGCAACGGCCGCAGCGTCGTCGCCCGGAATTTCGTCGTGGCGCTCGGCGGCAGCTACCACGTCGTCATGGTGACGGGTCCGCAGGACGGTGAGGGCAAGGTCACCGAGGTCTTCGAAAAGGCCACGGGGAGTTACAAATCGGGTGGTTGAGGCCGACTGACGGTGACTCAGTACGGCGATTGCGTCACAGTGCTGCCGGAACCGAGCCTTCACGGTTCCGGCAGCCCCGGGCGCTCCGTAATCTGGCCCGAAGTGCACAGAGTGGCGGGGTTTCGTGGAACAGCAGACAGGTGCGGGCGCGGTGCTCGCTGGCCGGTACCGGCTCGTGGAGCCCATCGGCAGCGGCGGCATGGGCAAGGTGTGGCGCGCGCATGACGAGCTGCTGCACAGGACGGTCGCCGTCAAGGAACTGACGGCGGGTCTGTACGTGGCCCAGGCCGACCGGGAGGTGCTGCACGCCCGGACCCAGAAGGAGGCCCGGGCCGCGGCCCGGATCCAGCACCCGGCGGTCGTGGTGGTCCACGACGTACTGGAGCACGACGACCGGCCGTGGATCGTCATGGAGTACATCGACGGCCCCTCCCTCGCGGACGCGGCCAAGGCGGCCGGCCGGATCGAGCCCGCCGAGGCGGCCCGGATCGGCCTGCACGTCCTGGGCGCTCTACGCGCGGCACACGCGGTCGGCGTCCTGCACCGGGACGTCAAGCCCGGCAACGTGCTGCTGGCCAAGGACGGCCGGGTCCTGCTCACGGACTTCGGGATCGCCGCGATCGAGGGCGACTCCTCCATCACGCGGACCGGCGAGATCGTCGGCTCCATCGACTACCTGGCCCCGGAGCGGGTCACCGGCGGGACCCCCGGCACCGCCTCCGACCTGTGGTCGCTGGGCGCGACCCTGTACACGGCGGTCGAGGCGCGCTCGCCCTTCCGCCGCACCTCGCCCATCTCCAGCCTCCAGGCCGTGGTCAACGACGAGCCGCCGGCGCTGCGCCAGGCGGGGGCGCTCGGCCCGGTCATCACGGCGCTGCTGCGCAAGGACCCCGCCGAGCGGCCCTCGGCGCAGGAGACCGAGCGGATGCTGATCGAGGCGATGGAGGGCCGGCCGCCGAAGGCGGCGCAGGCGTACGTACCCACGCGCGCGGTGACTTCGGAGGAGCTCGCCGACGCCGCCGAGGAAACGAAGCCGGAGGCGGAGCCCGTTCCCGCGCCCGCCCCGGCCGCCGATCCGGCGCGCACCGCCGCCCTGCCCGAACAGCCCGGCCCCGCGCCGGCGCAGGCGACCGGTGGCGGCTGGGTCAAGCGGGCCACCGCCATCGCGCTCGTGGCGGCGCTGGTCGGCGGCGGAGCCGTCTTCGGCGTCCTGAAGTTCACCGCGGAGGACGCTGGCGACGGCGGCACCGACAAGAACGCGAGCGCCCCCGACCAGCAGGACGACGGCGACGAGGCCGCCCCGCCCGCCGGCTACACCAAGGTCGTCGACCCCCTGGCCGGCTTCACGCTGTTCGTCCCCGACGGCTGGACGCGCAAGGCGAACGGCGACCAGATCGACTACACCCCGGACGACGGGAAGCACTTCATCCGGATCGCCTCCGACTCCACCCCGGACTACCAGGACCCGTACGCGCACCTGCTCGACCTGGAGAAGCAGGTGCAGAAGCGGACGGACTACAAGAAGGTGCGGCTGAACCAGAACACCTTCCGGGACAGCACCCGGGCCGCGCTCTGGGACTTCACCTGGACGGAGAAGCAGAACCACCCGGGTCCGCGCCGCGCCAAGGAGCAGATGTACGTCGCCCCGGACGGCACGGAGTACGCGGTCTACATCTCGAGCCCGATCGCCGACTGGGCCAAGACCGAGCAGCAGTTCGACGTCGTGCTCAGCGGCTGGAAGCCGCCGGCCGAGAAGCCCTGATTCCGGCATCCTGCCAGCGATCGCTGGCAGAAATGGCAAAATCCGGTTACCGACGGGTACCCAAAGCCCCCCGGGCGGAATACGCTCACCGCCATGACGGACTCGCAGGCCCCGGCCCCCCTCCGCAGCGCACCGCAGCCCACCAACCCGGTCGCCCCCGCCCCGGCCGGTGCCCGTACCGCCGCCGACGTGGTGACCCCCGACCTGGTCGCCCGGCTCACGCGCGGAGTGATCGGCTCCGGTCGGACCGCCAACCACACCCCCTTCACCGGGGCCAAGCTGGCGGACCTCCCCGAGGCCACCCCCGAGGACGTCGCCGCGGCCTTCGACCGGGCCCGCGCCGCCCAGGGCGCCTGGGCCGCCGTCCCCGTACGCAAGCGGGCCGCCGTACTCCTGCGCTTCCACGACCTGGTCCTGGCCCGGCAGGCCGAGGTGCTCGACCTCATCCAGCTGGAGACCGGCAAGGCCCGCCTGCACGCCCACGAGGAGGTCCAGGCCGTCGCCGTCGCGGCCCGCCACTACGGCCGCAAGGCCCCCTCGTACCTGCGCCCCAAGGGCCACACGGGCGCCATCCCCACCCTCACCAAGGTCACCGAGCTGCGCCAGCCGCGCGGGGTCGTCGGCCAGATCGCCCCCTGGAACTACCCCCTCGAACTCTCCGTCGGCGACGCGCTGCCCGCCTTCGTCTCCGGCAACGCCGTCGTCATGAAGCCCGACACCGAGACCGCGCTCACCGCCCTGTGGGCCCGCGACCTGCTGATCGAGGCCGGACTGCCCGCCGAGGTCTTCCAGATCGTCCTCGGTGACGGACCCGTCATCGGCCCCGAGGTGGTCCGGCACGCCGACTACGTCTCCTTCACCGGCTCCACCCGCACCGGCCGCGAGGTGGCCCGGGGCGCGGCCGCCCGCCTGGTCGGCGTCACCCTCGAACTCGGCGGCAAGAACGCCATGCTCGTCCTGGCCGACGCCGACATCGAGAAGGCCGCCGCGGGCGCCGTCCGCGCCTGCTTCTCCTCCGCCGGCCAGCTCTGCATCTCCATCGAGCGGCTCTACGTCCACGCCTCGATCGCCGACGCGTTCGTCGAGCGCTTCGCCGCCCGTACGAAGGCCATGCGGCTCGGCGCCTCCCTCGCGTACGGCGCGGACATGGGCTCGCTGGTCGGCGAGCGCCAGCTGGAGACCGTGCAGCGGCACGTCGACGAGGCCGTCGCCAAGGGCGCCACCCTGGTCGCGGGCGGCGCGGCCCGCCCCGACATCGGCCCGCTCTTCTACGAGCCCACCATCCTGGACGGGGTCGAGGCGCCGATGGCGGTCTGCGGCGAGGAGACGTTCGGCCCGGTCGTCTCGATCTACCGGTTCACCGACGAGGACGAGGCGATCGCGCAGGCCAACTCCACCGCGTACGGACTCAACTCCAGCGTCTGGACCAAGGACGCCCGCCGCGGCCACTCCGTCGCCGCCCGCCTGCGCACCGGCACCGTCAACATCAACGAGGGCTACGCCCCGGCCTACGGCAGCGCCCAGGCACCCATGGGCGGCATGAAGGACTCCGGCCTCGGCCGCCGGCACGGCTCCGAGGGCATCCTCAAGTACACCGAGGCCCAGACCGTCGCCCACCAGCGGCTGCTGCCGATGGCGCCCTCGCTGGGGATGGACGACGAGAAGTACGCGGCGTTCATGACCCGCAGCCTCAAGGTCATGAAGACGCTCGGATTCCGTTAGGCACGACGGGCACGACGGGCACGACGGGCACGAAGGCACGAAGGGCACCAAGGCCAGGGCACGACCGCCGGGGAGGCAACGCAGTGTCGGACCACACCGACGAGTACGACTACGACGTCATCGTCATCGGATCGGGCTTCGGAGGGTCGGTCTCGGCGCTGCGGCTCACCGAGAAGGGGTACCGGGTCGGCGTCCTGGAGGCCGGGCGCCGGTTCACCCGCGAGAGCCTGCCCCGCAACAGCTGGGACCTGCGCAACTACCTGTGGGCCCCGGCCCTCGGACTGTTCGGGATCCAGCGGATCCACCTGCTCGGCAACGTGATGGTGCTCGCGGGCGCCGGGGTGGGCGGCGGCTCGCTCAACTACGCCAACACCCTGTACGTGCCGCCCACCGCCTTCTTCGAGGACCGCCAGTGGGCGTCCATCACCGACTGGCGCGAGGAACTCGCCCCGTACTACGACCAGGCCAAGCGGATGCTCGGCGTACGCCTCAACCCGACGATGACCCCCTCCGACGTCCACCTGAAGGCCGCCGCCGAGAAGATGGGCGTCGGGGACTCCTTCCACATGGCCCCGGTCGGCGTCTTCTTCGGCGACGGCGCGGACGCGGACGGCGCCGGCGGCGCTGACGGCGACGGCGGCGACGGCGCCCGCACGGCCCGCCCCGGCGAGGAGGTCCCCGACCCGTACTTCGGCGGCGCCGGCCCCGCCCGCAAGGCCTGCACCGAGTGCGGCGAATGCATGACCGGCTGCCGCCACGGCGCGAAGAACACCCTGAACGAGAACTACCTCCACCTCGCCGAGCGCGCCGGAGCCGTCATCCACCCGATGACCACCGTCACCGCGCTAGCCGAGCACCCCGACGGCGGCCACCGCGTCCGCACCGTCCCCACCGACGCCCGCCGCCGGGGAGCCGCCAAGGAGCTGCGCGCCCGGTACGTGGTCGTCGCGGCGGGCACGTACGGCACCCAGACCCTGCTGCACACCATGAAGGACAACGGGCTGCTCCCGCGCATCTCGGACCGGCTGGGCGAGCTGACCCGCACCAACTCCGAGGGCCTGGTCGGCGCGCAGACCGACGACCGCCGCTACCGCAGGCGCCACGGCGCGGCCCCCGGGGGGAAGCAGCGCGCCGACTTCACCCGGGGCGTCGCGATCACCTCCTCCGTGCACCCCGACGCCGACACCCACATCGAGCCCGTCCGCTACGGCAAGGGCTCCAACGCCATGGGGTTCATGACCGTCCTCCAAGTGCCGTACAGCAGGCACCGGGTGCGGGCCTGGTTCGCCCGGACCGCCAGGCACCCGGTGCAGCTGGCGCGCTCGCTCTCCAACCGGCGCTGGTCGGAGCGGACGATCATCGGGCTCGTCATGCAGTCGCTGGACAACTCGCTGACGACGTACCGCAAGCCCGGCGGCCTCGGGAAGGGGCTGCTCACGGCCCGCCAGGGGCACGGCGCCCCGAACCCGGTGCAGATCAAGGAGGCCACCGAGGCGGCCACCCTGCTGGCCGAGGAGATCAACGGCTTCGCCGGCAGCAACATCGGCGAGCTGATGGGCACCCCGCTGACCGCGCACTTCCTCGGCGGCTGCCCGATCGGTGCCGGTGCCGAGGAGGGCGTGGTGGACCCGTACCACCGCCTGTACGGGTACCCGGGGATCTCGGTGGTGGACGGCTCGGCGGTCTCCGCGAACCTCGGCGTCAATCCGTCGCTGACGATCACGGCGCAGGCGGAGCGGGCGATGTCGTACTGGCCGAACAAGGGCGAGCGGGACCCGCGGCCGGAGCAGGGCGCGGCCTACATCCGCCTGGCGGCGGTGGAACCGGCCCGTCCGGCGGTCCCGAAGGAGGCCTTCGGCGCGCTGCGGCTGCCGCTGCTGCTGCCGGTACCGGAGGTTCCGAAGAAGGCCTGACACGTGTCGCGGCGGCGGGTTCTGCGCTCCCCCTCCGAGCGCAGACCCCGCCGCCGCGTACATAAGTGACAGGTGATCAGTCCGGATGGTTGCATGTGATGCCCGTCACCCTCCGGAGGGGGCAACCGAGACCCGTACTCGGCGGTCTCGATCTTCATGGACAAGCGCATCTCCCTTTTGGCCGCTACTGGCTTGGCGGCGCTGAGCCTCGGCGCGGCCGCCCCCGCGCTCGCCGCGGAACCGGTCTTTCCGCTCGGCGGCCCCTCCGCACTGGTGCTCCAGCCGTCCCCGGACACGGGCGCCTCGAAGGAGCGCACCCTTCGCTACGAGCTGGCCTACGTGGGCCCCGGGAACAGCTTCCCGGGCGAGTTCACCGTCACCGTCGACCTGGCCAAGGCCGCCGGGGTGGCGTCGGTCCGGCTCGACCCGGCCAAGCCCCGGCCGAACTGCACGACGAGCGCCACCGCGATCGTCTGCAAGCAGCAGGGCCTGTCGGTCGGGACCGGTGGGAACGGCAACAGCTTCGACCTGCTGGTATCCGCCGCCAAGGACGCCAAGAACGGCGCGAGCGGCGAGATCGCGGTCACCGGCCGGGTGGCGGGCGCCGGCGTCACGCCGGTCACCACCAAGCTGACCGTCGGCGGCCCCGACCTGCACCTGGGCGAGCTGAAGCCCAAGGCCGAGGTGACGGCCGGCGAGCAGCAGGACCTGCCGCTGGCCTTCGCGAACCGCGGCACGCTGCCCGCCAGGTCGGTGGCGCTGGAGCTGGACACCTCGGCGGGCCTGGAGCCGGCGGAGACGTACGACAACTGCCGGCGACAGGACCACGGCGGCATGGGCGCCACCACCGTGTGCCTCGTCGAGGGCGAGTTCCTGCCGGGCGAGTCCTACCAGCTCGCCCCCGACTCCCCGCTGCACCTCAAGACCACCGACCGCGCCTACCAGGACCGGCTGCGGTACGGGGTCGTCCCCGACCCGGCGCCGGTCAAGGACGCGACCGAGGGCAAGCCGGCGGCGACCGGCAAGAAGCTGAAGCTGGTCAAGGCGTCGGCCGCGGTGCCGGTCACCGACTCCAACCTGGACGCGCGGGACGCTCGCCGCGCCGAGGACACCGACCTGAACCCGCGCGACAACGAGCGCGCGTTCGAGTTCACCGCCAAGGGCGCCCGGGCCGACTTCGAGGCGGTCACCGCCGCGCCCTCCGGCAAGGTGGGCGACACGGTCGTGGCCGAGCTCGGCTTCCGCAACAAGGGCCCGGCCGTGATCAGCCTGCGCTCGGGCGAGAGCGTGGCCCGTACGGACATCGTGATGCCGGCCGGGGTGCAGGTCACGGACGTGCCCCGGAACTGCCGCGCGGCCAACGCGGACGGGAGCGACCGCGCGGAGCAGCTGGGCGCGCCGCGCTACTTCTGCGACGGCGGGATCTTCGCGGACGTCCCGGGTACGTACACCGGCCGGTTCTCGATGAAGATCGAGAAGGCGGTGGCGGACGCCAAGGGCTCGGTCACCGTCGGCGAGCCGGTCGCGGGCGGCACCAAGCCGCTCGCCTTCGACCCGGTCGCGGGCAACGCCAAGGCCGTGTTCGCGGTCGAGGTCAAGGGCGGTACGAGCCCGAGCCCGTCCGGCTCGGCCTCCGCGTCGCCGTCCCCGTCGGCCTCCGCCTCGCCCTCGGCGTCGGTCTCGCCGAGCACGTCCACGTCCGCGTCCGCCGCCGGCGCCACGGGCGGCAACCTGGCCTCGACCGGCAGCTCCGTCGGCCCGATCGCGCTGGGCGCGCTGGGTGCGGTGGCCGTCGGCGGTGCGCTGTACGTGGGGGTGCGCCGCCGCTCGGGCGGGCACGCGTAGGCACGTAGGCAGGTGGAAGCAGAGAACGGCCGGCCGGGGGCGTCCCCCTGGCCGGCCGTCCTATTTCGGGGTGACCGGGCTGCTGTCCCCTGCCGTCCGGTCACGCGAGGGAGCGAGGTCCCACGACGTACCTCCCGAGGGGCCGTACGTCTCATCGCTCCCGAAGAGCCACGCGTGGTGCTGCGGTCCCGCGCCTGGCTGACGCGGCCATCCACACCAACGAAGGGCGCCGGGGCCGGTCACGGTCCGGACGGGTGAAGAACGGGCGCAAGGCCCGCAACGGGCCTCAGACCCGGCCGCGGCACAGCTCCAGCAGCGTCATCGCGAGGGTGGTCCCCGGCTTGCCGAGGGCGTCGCTCCAGTGCGCGAGCACCTCCATCTCGCGCGAGAGGTGCACCCGGCGGCCGCCCGAGGCGATCCGGGCGTCCTGGATGACGGTCGAGACGGCCATCCGCTCCTGGATCAGCCCGATGATCCGGTCGTCGATGGCGTCGATCCGCTCGCGGGACTCGGCGATCAGCTGCGCGGGGGTGGTGGTCACGGTCATGTTCTTACTCCTGTGGGTCGTCCCGCCAGGAGCGGAAACGCCAGAGCGCCCCGGTCCTGGCGGACCGGGGCGCTCTGGGAAGTCAGCGGCTCAAGCGAGCATCACACGGACCCATGGCGACCGGACCGGCCGGTGCCATAGGTAAAGAGGAAGCTCAGCTGCTTGCGCATGAACCGGATTATGTCCGCCCACCGCCCTCCGGGCCAACCCGGCCCGGATCGTGAGACGCCCCGTCCGAAGGGGTCGACGGGCGTCACGGTGACGTGGGCCTCGGATGGTGCGACAAAGTGACGGCCGGTGCCACCGGTAGAATCGACAAAACAGCCACCCTCTTCCGCCGGAAGGCCGCCCCGTGCCAGAAGCACCCTCCGCCGCCCACGACAGCGCCCCGGACACGGTTCTCGTCGTCGACTTCGGCGCCCAGTACGCCCAGCTCATCGCCCGTCGCGTCCGCGAGGCACGGGTCTACAGCGAGATCGTCCCCAGCACGATGCCGGTGGCCGAGATGCTCGCCAAGGACCCGAAGGCGATCATCCTCTCCGGCGGCCCGTCCTCCGTGTACGAGGAGGGTGCCCCGCGCCTGGACGACGCCCGCGCGCTCTTCGAGTCCGGCGTCCCCGTCTTCGGCATGTGCTACGGCTTCCAGCTGATGGCGACCACCCTCGGCGGCACCGTCGACAACACCGGCGCCCGTGAGTACGGCCGTACGCCGCTCGCCGTCTCCAAGGCCGGCTCCACCCTCTTCGAGGGCACCCCCGAGAACCAGTCGGTGTGGATGTCCCACGGCGACGCCTGCTCCGCCGCCCCCGAGGGCTTCACCGTCACCGCGTCGACGAACGTCGTCCCGGTCGCGGCCTTCGAGAACGACGCGAAGAGGCTGTACGGCGTGCAGTACCACCCCGAGGTGATGCACTCCACGCACGGCCAGCAGGTGCTGGAGCACTTCCTCTACCGCGGCGCCGGCCTGGAGCCCACCTGGACCACCGGCAACATCGTCGAGGAGCAGATCGCGGCCATCCGCGAGCAGGTCGGCGACAAGCGCGCCATCTGCGGCCTCTCCGGCGGCGTGGACTCCGCAGTCGCCGCGGCCCTCGTCCAGAAGGCCATCGGCTCCCAGCTGACCTGCGTGTACGTCGACCACGGCCTGATGCGCAAGGGCGAGACCGAGCAGGTCGAGAAGGACTTCGTCGCCGCCACCGGCGTGCAGCTGAAGGTCGTCGACGCGCAGGAGCGCTTCCTGACCGCGCTGGCCGGGGTCTCCGACCCGGAGACCAAGCGCAAGATCATCGGCCGCGAGTTCATCCGCGTCTTCGAGCAGGCCCAGCTGGAGATCCTCCAGGAGGACGGCCCCGCGGTCGCCTTCCTCGTCCAGGGCACCCTGTACCCGGACGTCGTCGAGTCCGGCGGCGGCACCGGCACCGCGAACATCAAGTCCCACCACAACGTGGGCGGTCTGCCCGACGACATCGAGTTCGAGCTCGTCGAGCCGCTGCGCCAGCTGTTCAAGGACGAGGTCCGGATGGTCGGCCAGGAACTCGGCCTGCCCGAGGAGATCGTCCAGCGCCAGCCCTTCCCGGGCCCGGGCCTGGGCATCCGCATCGTCGGCGAGGTCACCAAGGAGCGCCTGGACCTGCTCCGCGAGGCCGACGCCATCGCCCGCCACGAGCTGACCGCGGCCGGCCTGGACCGCGAGATCTGGCAGTGCCCGGTCGTCCTGCTCGCGGACGTCCGCAGCGTCGGCGTCCAGGGCGACGGCCGCACGTACGGCCACCCGATCGTGCTGCGCCCCGTCTCCTCCGAGGACGCGATGACGGCGGACTGGACGCGCATGCCGTACGAGGTGCTCGCGCGGATCTCCACCCGCATCACCAACGAGGTGCCGGACGTGAACCGCGTCGTCCTCGACTGCACGAGCAAGCCCCCGGGCACCATCGAGTGGGAGTAGTCCCCGCCCGACGCCCGTGACGAAGCCGCCGTTCCCCCGGGAGCGGCGGCTTCGCCGCGTGTATGGCCACTTGGCGCGGCCGCCGGTACCTTGCGCGGCGAGCCGAAGGAGGGGGTCATGCCGGATCAGCCCGAACCCGTACCCGTACCGCCGGTACCCGCGCCCGCGCCCGCACCCGTACCCGCGCCCGTACCGGTGGACCGGCTGCGGTTCGCGCTGCCGCCCGTCCACACCGGCCCGGACGAGGAGCGCGCGTACCGCAAGGAGCGGCTCGCCGGGGCGCTGCGGCTGTTCGGCCGCCTCGGGTACGAGGACGGGGTGGCCGGGCACATCACCGTGCGGGACCCGGAGTTCGCGGACTGCCACTGGGTGAATCCGTTCGGGCAGGCCCTGTCCGCGCTCACCGCCGACGACCTGCTGCTCGTCGACGGGGACGGTCGCGTGCGCCGGGGCGCGCGCCGGGTCAACGAGCTGGCCTTCGCCGTGCACGCGGCCGTGCACCGGGCCCGCCCCGACGCGGTGGCGGTGGTGCACGCGCACGGCCCGTACGGCAGGGCGCTGGCCGCGCTCGGGGAACTGCTCGCCCCCATCAGCGAGGAGGCCTGCGCCTTCTACGAGGACCACGCGCTCCTGGACGGGTTCGCCGGACCGCAGGACGGCGGGCGGATCGCCCGCGCCCTGGGCCCGTACAAGGCGCTCGTCCTGCGCAACCGCGGGCTGCTGACGGTCGGCGGCTCCGTGGACGCGGCGGCCTGGTGGTTCATCGCGGCGGAGCGGGCGGCGCAGGTGCAGCTGATCGCGCGGGCCGCCGGGAAGCCGGTGCCGATCGACCACCGCGCGGCGCTCGCCGCGCGGGAGCGCTTCGGTACGGATCTCGCCGCCTGGGTCAGCTACCAGCCCCTCTGGCAGACCGTCGCCCCCTGACCCGGCTGGGCCGGGCGGGTGGCGTCAACATCATGAACGGTTAATCACCTGCTCTGACATCGTGCGCAATCCGGAGCACTGCCGCAGTGGTGCACAATTCGCTGGCATTGCACCGTAGTTCAGAGAGGCGGCACGCACGTGGCTGTCCAAGAGATGTCCCGAAGCACCCACGGCGGCGCCTGCACCTGCGACGACTGCCCGCACGGCGCGCAGGAGGGACACCGGCGCGCCGTCGCCGCGTTCACCGAGAAGCGCGACGAGTTCGCGGCCGGCCAGGGGCTGCCGGCCGCGGTGGCCCGGTCCGCCGGGGCCTCCCGGCAGTGGGTCTCCGACGAGCTGACCCTGTCGGCCCGTACGGTCGCCGACCGGGGCCGGGAGGCCGGCAACTCCTGGCTGTACCTGTTCTCGCGGCGGGCCGTGCTCGCCGTGTGGATCGCCGCCGGGGTGCTGCTGCTCGTGCAGGTCGGCACCGCGCTCGGCACCGGCTGGTCCACGGCCCGCACCGCCGGGCTGCTCGCGGCGGTGGTCCTGGCCGGGCTTCTCACGGTCGCGGCCCGCGCCCAGTCGCTGCGCGGCGGGCTGCTCGCCCCGCTGGTCGGCGAGGACAACCGGCTGTCCACCTCGAAGGCGGTGCCGAGCGCCTGGGTGGTGCTGACGGCGTTCGCCGCGCTGCTGCCCGCGCTGCGGCTGGCTGCCTCGCCGCCCGGCCCGGAGCGGCAGGCCCTGTACGCGGGGCTGGCGCTCGGGCGGGCGCTGCCGCTGCTGGCGGTGGTCGCGCTGACCTCGGCCGTGGCGGTGCTGGTGCGCCGGGTGGTCACCGTACGGATCATGGGCCAGCGGATGCAGAAGCTGCCCGCGGACCGGCCGCGCGGGGTGGACCTCCTGACGGACGACGCGGGCCGGGGGAGCTTCCCGGACGCGCAGTACGTCCTGGTCTCCATGGTGGTGCTGGCCTACGCGGCGGTGTCGATGGCCCGGTTCCCGGACCGGCTGCCGCGGCTGCCGTGGGCGCTGGCCATGCTGGTGGCCCTGTCGGCGGCGGTGTACCTGGCGGCGAAGTTCGCCGAGGTGACCCGTCCGCTGATCCTGTCGGTGGTGCGCAGAAGGGAGCCCGGCGACCTCGACGCGGCCATCCGGCCGGGCGACGACATCGAGATCCGCGGTGTGGGCTTCGTGCCGCCCGGGGCGCAGACGCCGGAGATGCTGGCCCGGTTGGTCGTACGGGTCGGGTCGGTCCACGTGCACGTGCCGCTGGTGCCGGTCGCCGGCGGGTTCACCAACCCCTCGGACGCGGCGCTGACGGTGCCGGTCCCGGCGGAAGTGGAACCCGGGCGCATCGAGGTGCAGGTGGTGACGGCCGCCGGAGTGGAATCCAACCGCTGCACCATCGACGTGGCCGAGTGAACCGGGGTACACATGGGACGTGACCCGAACTGATGTCCCTTCCGGCCGTTCCGGACTGCGGGAACAGGCCGCCCGGTACGCCCTGCTGCCGCTGCGGATCTTCCTCGGCGTGACCTTCGTCTACGCGGGCCTGGACAAGCTGACCGACCCCGCGTTCCTGTCCGCCTCCGGCGCCGGCTCCATCGGCGAGCAGATGCACGGCGTGCGCGACACCTCCGCGATCCCCGCCCTGGTGGACTGGGCGCTGCTCTCGCCCGTCGGGTTCGGGGCGGTGCTGGCCGTCGGGGAACTCCTGGTGGGCCTGGGCACCCTGGTCGGCCTGCTGACCCGGATCGCGGCCACCGGCGGAGCGCTGATCTCGCTCAGCCTGTGGCTCACGGTGTCCTGGCAGGTGACCCCGTACTACTACGGCAACGACCTGGTCTACCTGATGGCCTGGATCCCGATGATCCTGGCCGGTGCGCCCTACCTCTCGCTGGACTCGCTGATCCGCTCGCGCGGTTCGCGGACCCGGTCGCGCCGGTCCCGGCGCACGGCGTAGGTCACCACCCCCACCAGCGCGGCCAGGCAGAGCCCGCCCATGGTCATCGGGATGACCAGGAACCAGGGCAGATCGGCCTCCCCGGTCGCGTCGAGCAGGTACAGCACGCCCGCCGCCACCAGGATCAGGCCGGCCAGCAGCCGACCGGGCTGGAACTCATGACGCGGCACGGGCCACCTCCACCTGTCCGACACCCGCGTTCAGGTGCAGATCGATCGTTCCCCCGGCCTCGGTGCCGGCGGGCGGCTTCAGGGTCGCCTGCTGGGTTTCGCCGCCGCTCTTGATGCGCACGTCCTGGCTGGTCTCCCCGGGCATGTGGATGTCGCCCAGCTTCACCGAGACGTCGGCCTGCGCGGTGACCTCGCGGGGCACGATCACCTTGAGCCGGCCCGCTTCCACGGTGGCGCGGACGGACAGCGTGGTGCCCTTCGGTACGTCCAGCCGGCTCAGGTCCAGCGTGGCCAGCCCGGTGCCCGCCGTGTAGACGGGCTTGACGTCGGCCACCGCGGCCGGCCGCCATTCCACGGACTTCCAGTCGGTGCCGATCTCGCGCGGCAGCGCGGAGGCGCCGGCCAGCAGCCCGGCGGTGATCATCGCCAGCAGGACGGTGCCGAAGCCGGTGCGGCCCTTGACCGAGCTGACCGCGAGGCCGAGCCCGAAGACGGCGAGCGACGAGGCCAGGCCCATCTGCAGCGCGTGCGAGAGGGTGCTGCCCTGCCAGACCGCGGCGGTGGCGGCGCCCCCGGCCAGCAGGGCCAGGACGAACACCCGGCCGCCGATCCCGCCGCGCGGGACCTTCGGGGAAGCGGCCCGCTCGGGAGCGCCCGGGGCGCGGCCGCCCCCGATGTTCCGCGCGGCGTTGGCGTCGGCGGATTCGTCGGGCCCCCACAGGTACCCGGTGGATCCCACGGGGCCGGTCGTACCGTCCTTGACCAGCGGGTCCCGCCACCAGGACGGGCTGCCGGGCACGGGCGGCGCCTGGGTCTCCGGCGGGGCCGGGCGGTGCGCCGCCTGCGGCTCGGCCTCGGGGGCGGCGCCCTTCCGGCGGCGCTGCGACCAGTACGCGGCCCCGCCCAGGGCCAGGATGACCAGGACGGAGAACACCGCCAGCCCGCCGTTGTCCAGCATCGACAGGAACAGCGCGCAGCCGACCAGCGCCGCGAACACCGCGGCCAGGGTGGCGCCCTCGACGCGGCCGGTCAGCAGCTTCTTCGCCTCGCTGTCGTCCTCGCCCTCCACCGGCAGCAGCAGCCACGCGAAGCCGTAGAAGATCAGGCCGACCCCGCCGGTGACCGCGAGGACGCCGAGCACGATCCGGAAGATCACCGGGTCCAGGTCGAAGTACCGGCCGAGGCCGCCGCACACGCCCGCGAGGACCTTGTCGCGCTTGCTGCGGCGCAGCGGCGGCCGGTCGGTGGCGCGGTCTGCGAGCCGGTCGCCGGGCGGCGGTGCCGTACCGGTGCCGGTGCCGGTGCCGGCACCGGTCGGCGGCGGGGAGTCGTGCTTGGTCATGGCTCCATGGTGACAATCCGCCGCGCCCCGCGGCACCGGGTCCGACCCTGGCGCAACCCTGATATCCCCCCGACGGAACTGGGGGGCTGCCCTGATGTCCCGTACGGCGCCCGCGTGTGACCATCAATGGCATGCCCGTCTCCACCGCCCCCCGTCCCCCGCACGCAGCGGACGCCGACGAACCGCCCCAGCGCAAGCTCTACCGCAGCGCCGACGGCCGGATGCTCGGCGGTGTCGCGCGCGGTCTGGCCGGGCACCTCGGGCTGCCGGTCGTCTGGGTCCGGCTCGCGTTCCTCGGCCTGTTCATGTGGGGGGACGGGCTCGGCGTACTGCTGTACGCCGCGTTCTGGGTCTTCGTACCGCTGGGGGTCGGCGGGCGCACGGGCCACCGCTCGTTCTTCGAGACCCTCTCCGACGGCAGCCGCCGCCTGCGCAAACCCGACCGGGGACAGATCACCGCCCTCATCGCCCTGTGCGTCGGCGCCGGCATCTTCATCTCCAAGGTCCAGCTCGGCGGTACCTCCGGCCGGTACGTGTGGCCGACGCTGCTGGTCGGCGCCGGTGTGGTCCTCGTATGGCGCCAGGCCGACAACGCCCGCCGCGCCCACTGGGGCGCCGCCGGCGGGCGCAACGCGCGCCTGCTCCAGATGGCCCGCGGGTTCGCCGGGGTCGCCCTGGTCGGCGTCGGCCTGACCGTCTTCATCGTCGTGCGCGGCTCGGCCGCGCAGCTCGGCAACGTACTGACCGCCGCCCTCGCCGTCCTCGTCGGCACAGCCCTGCTCGCCGGCCCCTGGCTGATCCGGATGACCCAGGACCTCTCCGAGGAGCGCCTGATGCGCATCCGGGCCCAGGAGCGCGCCGAGGTCGCCGCCCACGTGCACGACTCGGTGCTGCACACCCTGACCCTGATCCAGCGCAACGCGGAGGACGTCGGCGAGGTGCGCCGCCTCGCCCGCGCGCAGGAGCGGGAGCTGCGGAACTGGCTGTACAAGCCGGAGGGCACCGGCAAGGACGAGGCCGAGGAGCCCACCACCCTCGCGGAGGCCGTCAAGAAGACGGCCGCCGAGGTGGAGGACCACCACGGGGTCCCGATCGAGGTCGTCGTGGTCGGCGACTGCCCGCTCGACGAGAGGCTCGGCGCACAGGTCCAGGCCGCGCGCGAGGCGATGGTCAACGCCGCCAAGTACGGTGGCGAGGGCGGGCCGGTGCAGGTGTACGCCGAGGTGGAGGGGCAGACGGTGTTCGTGTCCGTACGGGACCGGGGGCCGGGCTTCGACATCGACGCGGTACCGGACGACCGCATGGGCGTACGAGAATCGATCATCGGCCGGATGCAGCGCAACGGCGGGACCGCACGGCTGCGGTCCGCGCCCGACGGCGGCACGGAAGTCGAACTGGAGATGGAGAGGGCGGCGAACGCAGCATGACCGAGGAGACGACCGGCAGCGCGGCAGCGGACAGGCACGTCCGGGTGGTGCTCGTCGACGACCACCGGATGTTCCGCGCGGGCGTGCAGGCCGAGATCGGCGAGACCGCCCGGACCGGGGTCGAGGTCGTCGGCGAGGCGGCCGACGTGGACCAGGCCGTCACCGTCATCACCGCCACCCGGCCCGAGGTGGTCCTGCTCGACGTGCACCTGCCCGGCGGCGGCGGCGTCGAGGTGCTGCGGCGCTGCGCCCCGCTGATGGCGGCCGCCGAGAACCCGGTGCGGTTCCTGGCCCTGTCGGTGTCGGACGCCGCCGAGGACGTCATCGGGGTCATCCGGGGCGGCGCGCGCGGGTACGTCACCAAGACCATCACCGGGACCGACCTGGTGAACTCGGTCTTCCGGGTGCAGGAAGGGGACGCGGTGTTCTCGCCGCGGCTGGCGGGCTTCGTGCTCGACGCCTTCGCCTCGACGGACGCGCCTCCGGTCGACGAGGACCTGGACCGCCTCACGCAGCGCGAGCGCGAGGTGCTGCGGCTGATCGCGCGCGGGTACGCGTACAAGGAGATCGCCAAGCAGCTTTTCATCTCGGTGAAGACCGTGGAATCCCACGTCTCGGCGGTGCTCAGGAAGCTCCAGCTATCGAACCGGCACGAACTGACCCGCTGGGCGACGGCGCGCCGCCTGGTGTGACGTCCGCGCTGGTCTGAGGGCCGCGCGGGTGTGACCGACGCCGCAGGGGGCGGGGGCAACCGCGCGGTGCCGCGGCGCCCTCTTGGGTGGCGTGATGAGCTTGACGGGGTTTCCCCTGTTCGTGACGGCGATCGCCCTGACGGCGATCGCCGTTCTCCTGCCGCTGGCCGTGTGGAGCAAGGTGCGCGGCCCCGCCGTCGTACGCGTGTCGACCCGGGCCCTGATGGTCGTTTTCGCCCAGGTCACCGCCGTCGCGCTGGTGTTCATCTCGGTGAACCGGCAGGAGAACTTCTACGCTTCCTGGGGCGATCTGCTCGGCACCGGCAAGTACGTCACGGCCGCCCCCGACCTCGGCGCGGACGGGCTCGGCGGGAAGAAGGCCGCGGAGGTCAAGGCGGAGCCGAAGGTCCTCCAGGACTTCCAGCCGGTCGAGGGCCTCGGCGGCCGGGTCAAGAAGACCGAGCTCGACGGCAAGATCTCCGGGGTCAAGGGCGACGTCATGGTGTGGCTCCCGCCGCAGTACGACGACCCGGCGTTCAAGAACAAGAAGTTCCCGGTGGTCGAGCTGATCCCGGGCATACCGGGGACGGGCAAGTCCTGGTTCCAGGGGCTCAAGGCGGCCGAGGTGCTGGAGCCGCTGATGAAGAGCGGCAAGGTGCAGCCGTTCATCCTGGTCTCGCCGCGCGCCATGCTGCTGGGCAACGGCGACACCGGCTGCGCCAACATCCCCGGCAAGGTCAACGCGGACAGCTGGTTCAGCGTCGACGTCCGCAAGATGGTCGTCGACAACTTCCGGGCCTCCGACGAGGCCCGCACCTGGGGCGTGGCCGGGTACTCGGCGGGCGCGTACTGCGCCGCCAAGCTGGCGATCCTGCACCCCGACCGCTACAGCGCGGCCGTCTCCCTGTCCGGCTACAACGACCCGGGCCAGGAGCCCACGTCGCTGGTCGCCCAGGACCCGGAGATGCGGCGCACCCACAACCTGAAGGCGCTGCTCAAGGCCGCGCCCGCGCCGCCGGCGGTCTCGCTGTGGATGTCGGGCGCCGAGCAGGACGGTTACCTGTCCGGCACGGACCTCAAGGCCATCGCGCTGACCCCGACCGCGGTGCACGCGGAGAAGGTCACCGGCGGGCACAACCTCGACTCGTGGTCGAAGCAGCTCCCGCAGGCCTTCACCTGGCTGACCGCACAGGTCAAGGCGCCGTAGGGGCCGGGCGCCGCGGGGCCGTCGGGCCGTCGGACAGCAGGGCCGTCGGGAGCGGGCTCACGCCGGGCGGGAGGCGCCCGCCCAGGGCATCGAGTCGATCGGCGCCACGCGGACCGTCGACCCGGGGCGCGGGGCGTGGATCATCTGGCCGTTGCCGATGTACATGCCGACGTGGGTGACCCCGGAGTAGAAGAACACCAGGTCGCCGGGGGCCAGCTGGTCGCGGGAGATCCGCTGCCCCGCGTTGATCTGGGTGTAGGTGGTGCGGGGGAGGGAGACCCCGGCCGAGCGCCAGGCCGCCTGGGTCAGGCCGGAGCAGTCGAACGAGCCCGGTCCCGTCGCGCCCCAGACGTACGGCTTGCCGATCGCCCCGTACGCGAAGGCCACCGCGCGGGCGGCGCGCGTACTTCCCCCAGCTACCGCTGGGAGGTGCCCCCATCCGGACGGCGGCGGCGGGGTCGTGGCACGCGGACCGGCCGGGGCCGCGCCGCCCGACTGGGCTTCGTACGCGGCCCGCTCCTCTGCGGTGAGCTTGGCCAGCAGCCGCTTGGCGGCGTCGAGCTTGCCCTCGACGGTGGCCTTGTACCCGGCGAGTTCGCCCTCGCGGGCGCGCAGGTCGGCGAGCCGGCCGGAGGCCTTGTCCCTGAGCTGCCCGACCTCGTCGAGCTGCCGTCGTACGGAGGAGACCTCGGCGGCGCTGCGGTCGCCGGTCCGGGTGAGGAAAGAGGCCTGGTCCAGGTAGTCCTGGGGGTTCTCGGCCAGCGCCAGCCGCATGGCGGGCCCCAGGCCGCCGGTGCGGTACTGGCCGGCGGCCAGGGAACCGAGCGCCCGGCGGGCGGTGTTGAGCCGGTCGGTCTTGCGGGCGGTCTCGTCGCGCAGTGCGTCGAGCGCGCGCTGGGCCTCGTCGGCCTGCTCCTTCGCCCCGTTGTACCGCTCGGCCGTTTCCTCGGCCTCCTCGTAGAGCCGGTCGACCTCGGCCTTCACCTGGGAGGGCGTCTGCTGGGGGTCGGCCTGCGAGGTGCCTTCGAAGGCGGTGGCGGTGGCAGCGCCCGCGAGGGCGAGCGTCGCGGCGGTCCGCACGGTGCCGCGGGAGAGCGGATGGAGCGGGCGCTGCCTGGGCTTTCGGTGACTGGCCACGAGGGCCTCACGTCCTTCCTCGCTCGGGAGCTCGGTGCTTGGAGGAGGACGCTAGACCGGAAGGTAACGGTCGGATGACGAGATGATCGCAAGTGCCCCGACGTGACCTGACGTGAACGGATGTGGCTGTTGTGGTTCGGTGTCGGGATCAGTGCCAGAGGACGGCGATGAAGATATTGACCACGGTCAGCCCGCCGACCGCACCGAACAGCGCCTTCTCCACGTGCTCCTCGTCCCGCTTCACGTAGACGAGCGCGAGGATCACGAAGAGGACGGCGAGCTTCACACCGATCTTGATGTTGTTGACGTGGCCGCCGTCCATCTCGCGGAAGCCGACCAGCAGGACGCCGGTGACGAGCATCGTCAGCGCTCCGTGCAGCATCGCGGGCACGAAGCGTGCGGTGCCGGCGTTCATCGCCTTCATCTGGGTCAGGAAGCCGCCCAGGAGGGAGGCGATCCCGATGATGTGCAGGCCCACGAAGACACTGATGAGTACGTCCATGGCGTCGAGCGTACGGGGGCTCCCGGTCAGCCCAGGAAGCGGGTCAGCTCCCGGGAAACCACCTCCGGACGCTCCTCCGGGAGGTAGTGCCCGCTGCCGTCGACGCGGACCACGCGGGTGTCGGTGCCGAGGGCGGGGACGGCGCTCACGAGGCTCTCGTAGTTGCTGTACTCGCCGCCCAAGGCCAGGATCGGCGCGGTCACCGGGGCGTAGGACGCCAGGTCGGCGATGTCCTGGGTGAAGGTCCGGTACCAGTCGTTCGCGGCGCGCACGGCCTCCGGTGCTTCGTAGGCCCGGGCGTACACCGCGCGGGCGTGCGCGTCGACGGAGCCGGGGTCGGCGGCCGCGTTCGCGAACAGCCAGTCCAGCAGGAGGTGGAAGCGGCCGGCGAGCAGCTGCTCGGGGAGGCCGTGGACCTGGTTGAAGGCGAACCACCACTTGTGGCGCTGCCCCTGCTCGGGGAGCAGGGTCTGCCGGGCCCAGCTCTCCTCGGGGTGGGACACGTCCAGGAGGGCGATCTTCCGGGTGGCCTCGGGGTGGTTGGCGGCGAACGCGTAGGCCACCATCGCGCCGATGTCGTGGCCCACGACGTGCGCGCTCGCGATGCCGAGCCGGCCGAGCAGCGCGTGGACGTCGCGGGCCAGGGTCTTCTTGTCGTACCCGGTGGCGGGCTTGGCGGAGCCGCCCATGCCGCGCAGGTCGACGGCGATCACGCGGTGCCGGGCGGCCAGCGCGGGCAGCACCTTGCGCCACTGCCACCAGGTCTGCGGCCAGCCGCCGAGCAGGACGAGCGGCTCGCCGCCGCCGCCCTCGACGTAGTGCAGCCGGGTGCCGTTGACGTCGGCGTGGTGGCTGGTGAAGCCGCCGTCGAGGGAGGCGGCGAGCGCGGCGTCGTCGAGCGGGGTCTCGATGCGCGGGGTCTCGGTGAGCGGGCCGGTGGTGCTGCTGGGCATGGGAGGTCCCTCCTGCTGGCGCGCCGGACCGACCGTTCGAATATTTCGTACGGTCGCGGCGCTCTCGACTGTACGAGATCTTCGAACGATCTGGCAATGTCCGTACGAGATCTGCGTACAGTGAGGGCATGCCTGCCGCTGCCGAGCTGACCCACCCCTGCGCCGAGGACCTCGACCTGGCCGAGGTGCTCGCGGCCCTGGGGCACCCCGTCCGCCTGGAGATCGTCCGCAAGCTCGCCTCCGGCGAGGAGACGTTCTGCGGCGAGGTAGTGCCTGACCTGCCCCGATCGAGCGTCACGCACCACCTCAAGACGCTCCGCGAGGGCGGGGTGATCTGCCAGCGCCCGCAAGGCCGCAAGCTCTACCTCGCGCTGCGCCGCGACGATCTGGAACTGCGCTTCCCCGGTCTCCTGGAACTCGTCCTGGCGTGTCGGTCCCGACCTCTAGACTCGGAAAGCGATGAGCAGCCTCTTTGACGACAGTTTCCTGGCGGACCTCTCCCCCTCCGACGAGGTCCCCCCGCCGCCCGAGGATCACCCCGCCCCGGAGGAGGGCGCGGACGATCTCTTCGGGGGCCGGTTCGACGCGCCCGTCGACAGCGGGGGGCGCGGCGACGCGTACTACCGGGACGGCGCCCCCAGGCCCGTCATCGACCCCGCGACGCTCCTGGACGGGCTGAACGAGCAGCAGGCCGCGGCCGTCGTGCACGCCGGCTCCCCGCTGCTCATCGTGGCCGGCGCCGGCTCCGGCAAGACCCGGGTCCTGACCCACCGCATCGGCCACCTGCTGGCCGCGCGGAACGTCCACCCCGGCCAGATCCTCGCGATCACCTTCACCAACAAGGCCGCCGGCGAGATGAAGGAGCGCGTCGAGGGCCTGGTCGGCCCGCGCGCCAACGCCATGTGGGTGTCCACCTTCCACAGCGCGTGCGTCCGGATCCTGCGCCGCGAGTCCAAGCGCCTCGGGTTCACCTCGTCCTTCTCGATCTACGACGCGGCCGACTCGAAGCGCCTGATGGCCCTCGTCTGCCGCGACCTGGACCTGGACCCGAAGAAGTTCCCGCCCAAGGCCTTCAACGCCAAGATCTCGAACCTCAAGAACGAGCTCATCGACGAGGACGAGTTCGCCGGGCAGGCCGCCGACGGCTTCGAGAAGACCCTCGCCCAGGCGTACGCGATGTACCAGGGGCGGCTGCGCGAGGCCAACGCGCTCGACTTCGACGACATCATCATGACGACCGTCCACCTGCTCCAGGCGTTCCCGGACGTCGCCGAGCACTACCGGCGGCGCTTCCGCCACGTCCTGGTGGACGAGTACCAGGACACCAACCACGCCCAGTACACGCTGGTGTGCGAGCTCGTCGGCACCGGCTACCCGGACCTGCCGCCGGCCGAGCTGTGCGTGGTGGGTGACGCCGACCAGTCGATCTACGCCTTCCGCGGCGCGACCATCCGCAACATCCTCCAGTTCGAGGAGGACTACAAGGACGCGACGACGATCCTGCTGGAGCAGAACTACCGCTCCACGCAGACGATCCTCTCCGCCGCCAACGCGGTCATCGAGCGCAACGAGAACCGCCGCGCCAAGAACCTGTGGACCCAGGCCGGCACCGGCGCCGTCATCACCGGCTACGTCGCGGACACCGAGCACGACGAGGCGCAGTTCGTCGCCGACGAAATAGACCGGCTGACGGACGCCGGGGACGCCAAGGCGGGCGACGTCGCGATCTTCTACCGGACGAACGCGCAGTCGCGCGTGTTCGAGGAGATCTTCATCCGCGTCGGACTCCCGTACAAGGTCGTCGGCGGCGTCCGGTTCTACGAGCGCAAGGAAGTCCGGGACATCCTCGCGTACCTCCGCGTCCTCGCGAACCCCGAGGACAACGTCCCGCTCCGCCGGATCCTGAACGTACCCAAGCGCGGCATCGGCGAGCGCGCGGAAGCGATGATCGACGCGCTCGCGATGCGCGAGAAGATCACCTTCCCGCAGGCGCTGCGGCGCGTGGACGAGGCGTTCGGCATGGCCGCGCGCTCGACCAACGCGGTGAAGCGGTTCAACGTGCTGATGGAGGAGCTCCGCACGATCGTCGACTCGGGCGCGGGCCCGGCGGTGGTGCTGGAGGCGGTGCTGGAGCGTACGGGCTACCTCGCCGAGCTCCAGGCCTCGACCGACCCGCAGGACGAGACGCGCATCGAGAACCTCCAGGAACTCGCGGCCGTGGCCCTGGAGTTCGAGCAGGCGCGCGGCGAGGACACCGGGGCGTCTGCGGCCGGCGCCGCGGGTGGCACGCTCGCGGAGTTCCTGGAGCAGGTCGCGCTCGTCGCCGACTCCGACCAGATCCCGGACGAGGACGAGGACGGCTCGGGCGTCATCACGCTGATGACCCTGCACACCGCCAAGGGCCTCGAATTCCCGGTGGTCTTCCTGACCGGCATGGAGGACGGGGTCTTCCCGCACATGCGGGCCCTGGGCCAGACCAAGGAGCTGGAGGAGGAGCGCCGCCTCGCCTACGTCGGCATCACGCGGGCGCGCGAGCGGCTGTACCTCACCCGCTCCAGCATGCGCAGCGCGTGGGGCACCCCCTCCTACAACCCGCCGTCGCGGTTCCTGGAGGAGATCCCGGCCGAGTACCTGCAGTGGAAGCGCACGGGCGCGGCGCAGAAGCCGGCGGGCCCGATGCGGAGTTCGGGCTCCGGGTACGGATCCTCCGGCTCGGGGGGCGGCAAGGCCACGTTCGGGACCTCGCCGGAGGCGTTCCTGTCCTCGTCGCGCACGAAGTCGGGGCCGTCCGGGTTCGCCACGCGCCGGGCCGCCGACAAGCCGGTCATCGCGCTGTCGGTCGGGGACCGGGTCACGCACGACCAGTTCGGGCTGGGCACGGTCATGGAGGTCAAGGGCGCCGGCGCGGACGCGCAGGCCACCGTCGACTTCGGGGACGACAAGCCGAAGCGCCTGCTGCTGCGCTACGCGCCGGTGCAGAAGCTGTAAGGGGGGCGGGCCGGGGCCCGGGGAATCGGTTCGGGGATCGGTATCGGTCCCCGGGCCGGTCGGGCCCGGGTCGCGGCTAGGTCGGGTCCAGGCCGTGGCTGCGGAGCCAGGGCAGGGGGTCGATCGCCGAGCCGCCGCCGGGCCGGACCTCGAAGTGGAGGTGCGGGCCGGTCGAGTTGCCGGAGTTGCCGGAGTAGGCGATGACGTCGCCTGCCTTGACCTTCCCGGACCGGATCTTGGTGCTGCTGAGGTGGCAGTACCAGGTCTCGGTGCCGTCGGGCGAGGTCACTATGGCCATGTTGCCGTACGCGCTGTTCCACTGCGTGCGCACGGTGCCGTCGGTGGCGGACATGACCGGGGTGCCGTACGAGACCGGGAAGTCGATGCCGGTGTGCACGGACATCCACATGCCGCCGGCCTGGCCGAAGCTGGCGCTGAGGCCGTGCTGTTCGACCGGGATCGCGAACTTGGGGCGGGCCGCTTCCTTGGCCGCCTCCTCCTCCGCCTTCTTCTTCTTCTCGTCTTCCTGGCGCTGGCGCAGGTCGATGCGCTCCTGCGTGCGGCTCGCGCGGTCCGCGAAGTCGCCCGCGTCGGCGCTGAGCGCCGTCAGCTGGGTGTCGAGCTTGCTGTTCGCCGCGACGGGCTTCACCGAGGCCGGGTCGGGCGCGGCCATCGTGGTGGTGTCCGCGGCGGGCTTGTCCGTGCCGGTGAGTCCGCCGACGGAGGCGGCCGCGACGCCGGCGACGCCCATCACGCAGGCGGAGGGAACGGCCACGGTCAGCAGGGCGGAACGCTTCGCCGGGGTGCGGCGCCGGGAGCCCGCGGCAGCGGCGGGCGCCGACTTCGTCTTGGCACCGGCACGGCGCGAGGCGCGGGGCGCGGGCGGGGCGTCCGGGGTGACCGGCATGGCCTGGGTGGGCAGGTCGTGCACGGGGTCGGCCGCGAGGTCGGCATCGAGGTCGAGGTCGAGACCGGGACCGAAGTCCGGCTCGGCGCTGTCGGCGCCCTCGGCGGGGTCCGCGGTGTCGAGGACTTCGAAGACGGCGGTCTCGCTGTAGACGCCGGCGGCCGGGGTCTCGTAGCCGTAGGCCGGCTCTTGGTGCTGCCGCTGGTACTCGTACTGGTGGTGGTCGTACGAGAAGGTCTGGGTCTGCTGCTCGTGCTGCGGGACCGTGTTCCAGGCGGTGGCGTCGTACGCACCGGTCTCGGTGCCCGTGGTGCCGTAACCCGGTACCGCCCACTGCCCGGTCTGCTCGTAGCCGAGGGTGGTGGCGGCGGCCTGGTAGTCGGTGCTGCCGCTCTGCTGGTTCCAGGCGCTCGCGTCCCACTGCCCGGTTCCGGTCCCGGCGTCCTCGGGGACGCCGCCCTGGGCGGGGATCGACGACAGGTAGCCGCCGTCCTGTGCGTAACCGTCCTGCGTGGACCAGGCGGTGGAGTCGTACGCGCCGGTCTCGTACGAGGGGTAGGCAGAGGAGTAGTCGTACCCCTGGCCCTGCGTTTCGTAGGAAACGTAGGGCGAGTCACCAGCGAAAGTGGTGTTGGAAAGGCCGTCGTACCCGGAATCGGGGTACAGGCCCGACGAGGGGCGGTCGTTCACCAACTTCTCTTTCGCCTCGGCAGTGGGGGGCCTGGGTGGCCAGGGAACGGGAGGTTCCTTGGGGAGAGCAGTGGCGTGACTGTACCCGGCGGTTACTGGCAACGACAATCTTCCAGGGGTTTCGAGCTTTGCGGAACCGGGCATTCGGCCGTCTTTCGGTCGCGGCAAGGCCGAGCCTTGGCCTTGAGTTCGAAATCCGTTCGAGTTCCGGCGGGTTGGCATTCACGCGACGGAAGCGGTGTCTCCGAGGCTCGTGAGGGCGGCCGGGCCGGGCCCGTCGAGCGCGCGCCGGACCGCCGCCGTGACGGCGGGATGCGCGGGCAGGGCGAGGTGTCCGATGCCGGTGACCTGCACGTTCTCCGCGTAGAGGTCCGGGTGCTCGATGCGGGCCGTCTCGGTCGGGTCCATCAGCTCGTCGAACTCGCTCCAGAACGCCACGCATCGGGTCCGGCAGCCGGGCGCGGGCGCCCGCAGCTCGGCCATCACCTCGGAGTCCGGGCGCATCTGCCGGACCAGGGGGTGGGCGTCCATGAAGGGGGCGACCCGCGTACCGGAATGCGGGGTGCCGAGCGTGACGAGCGTGCGCACGCGGGCCCCGCCGCCGAGGCACTGGACGTAGTACCGCCCGACCAGACCGCCCAGGCTGTGCCCGACCAGGTCCACCCGCTCCTGTCCGGTGCGCTCGCACAGCTCCTCGACGCGCCGGGCGAGGTGGCGGGCGGTGACGCGCAGATCGCGCGTGAAGGGGGAGTAGTTGTACGTCTCCACGTGCCGCCGTCCGCCCGCGGCGAGGGTGCGGCGCAGCAGGATGAAGACGGACCGGTTGTCGGTGAACCCGTGCAGCAGGAGCACGGGCGGCCGAGCGTGGTCCTTTCCGTGTGTCCCGGCGGGCTTCTCAGACCGTATCCCGGTCGGGTAGAGCAGCAGGTGGCCGCCGAGGACCACTGCCTCCAGCACGCCCGCCCGCAGTGCGGCCCCGGAAACGGGTACGGGTATGGACACCCCCATCGACGGCCCCCCTCAGCCTTCCGGGACGTCGCCTTCGGAATGTGCCTTCGGGCCGCGGTCGGCCGCGCCACCGTGCCGTGCGGCTGTCGGTACGGTGGCGCGGCGCCCCCGGTGCGGCTCCCCTGGCGGTGAATCAACGCCGTCCCACGTGTGATTTCCCCCTCGTGGTTGACCGTGAAACGGGGGTGTGCGCGATGCTGTACTTAACGTTCGTTCACTCGGGAGGCAGTGCGATGGGTGTGACCGGTCCGATCCGTGTGGTGGTGGCCAAGCCGGGTCTCGACGGCCACGACCGCGGGGCCAAGGTGATCGCGCGTGCGCTGCGGGACGCGGGTATGGAGGTCATCTACACGGGCCTCCACCAGACCCCCGAGCAGATCGTGGACACCGCCATCCAGGAAGACGCCGACGCGATCGGCCTCTCGATCCTCTCGGGCGCCCACAACACGCTGTTCGCGCGCGTCCTGGAACTCCTCAAGGAGCGCGAGGCGGAGGACATCAAGGTCTTCGGGGGCGGCATCATCCCGGAGGACGACATCGCCCCGCTGAAGGCCAAGGGCGTGGCCGAGATCTTCACTCCCGGCGCGACGACGACGTCGATCGTCGACTGGGTCCGCGCCCACGTCCGCACCGCGTAGCCCCCGTCGCCCGGCCCGCCGACCCCTGCCAGGGTCGGCCGGGTAGGCGGGGTTGCCCGGGCCATCGGGGCGGGGTGCCGGCGGCGGTCGGCCGCGAGCGGGCCGCGCCGCGGGCCGTTGGCGACGGTCGGAGACGGTCAGGCGGGAGCGAGTTCCGAGAGCATCGTGGCGCGCAGGCGCAAGGTGGCGACCAGGCGCTGGAAGGCCTCGGCCCAGTACGCGGCGGCGCCGGACGAGCCCTCCGCCGGGTCGGCGAAACCGGCGCCCCGCGCCACCACCGCCTCCAGCCGCTCCGCCTCCGCAGGATCCAGGCAGCGCTCGGCCAGTCCCATCACCCCGCTGAAACTCCACGGGTAGCTGCCCGCCTCCCGCGCGGCGTCCAGCGCGTCCACCACCGCCCGCCCCAGCGTCCCCGCCCACGGCACCACGCACACCCCGAGCAGCTGGAAGGCCTCCGAGAGGCCGTGGGCCCGTATGAACTCCGCGACCCACCGCGCCCGTTCCCCGTCCGGCAGGACCGACAGCAGCTTCGCCCGCTCCGCGAGCGACGCCGTGCCCGGGGCCGTCGCGGGCGGCGCCGACGCCGAGCCGAGCAGCGCCTTCGACCACGCCGGATCGCGCTGGCGCACCGCCGCCCGGCACCACGCCGCGTGCAGCTCCTCCCGCCAGTTCTCGCCCCCGGCCACCGGCAGCGCCACGATCTCCGCCGGCCCCAGCCCCCCGAACCGCGCCCGCCAGCAGGACAGCGGCGCCGCCTCCACCAGCTGGCCCAGCCACCAGGCCCGCTCCCCGCGCCCGGCCGGCGGCCGTTCGACCACCCCGTCACGGAGCATCCCCGCATCGCACTCCGCCGGCGGAGTCACCCCCTGCGGCCCCACACAGGCCAGCGCCCGCTCGGCCATCCGTCCGGCCAACGCCGACTCGGGCAGCGCGGACAGCAACTCGGCGGCCGTCGCCCGGACGTTGCGGCTCCGGTCGCCCAGGGCCGCCTCCAGGAACGGCTCGTCCCCTCCCGTCAGGCCCACCCGCAGCGAGTCGAGGAACATCAGCCGGTCCTCGGCCCGCTCGGTGGCCCAGGTCGTCGACAGCAGCCGCGTCGCAGCCGCCGCCTCGTGCGCGCGCACGGCGCCCAGGAGGGCCACGCGCTCCGCGAACAGCCCCTCCTGCCACAGCCGTTCCACCCCCACCCGATCCGCGGGATCGGGCGGTTCCCCGGCGCCACCTGCCCCGCCGCGCAGGGCGAACCGCCAGTCCGGATTCAGCCGGGCCAGCCACAGTCCCCGCGCCCCGGTCAGGGCCAATGCCGGGGCGCGCAGGTCCGTACGGGCCCGCGCCGCGTCCAGCAGCGCCGGCACCAGCGCGTGCGGTGCCCGGTACCCGTGCCGCCCGGCGGCGGCCAGCCACTGCGGCAGCAGCTCCGTCAGGTCCGGTGCGGCCCCGCGGCGCCCGCCGCCGGCCGCGCCGGTGCGGCCGGCCAGCAGCTGGGCGAGCCGCAGCCGGGCCGCCGCCGGGGGAGCCGGTCGCGGATCCCGCGGCGCGGGTTCCGGCCGCGGCCCTGCCTCGGCGGGCCGCAGCCCGGCCCGCCGCCGTACGGTCTGCACCGCCGCCGCATCGAGCAGCGCCCGCGGATCCCCCTGCCGCCGCGCGGTCCCCAGCACCGCGGCCCCGACCAACTCCTCCCACTCGCCGTAACCGCCGCCCACGGCCGCGCCCGGTGCTGTCCCCGTCGTGGTCACCGTGCCCCTCCCTCTCGTCGTGCAGTGCTCCGGTCCCGCCCCCTCCGCGGGACCGGAGCGGATTTCGTGCCCCGTCGGTCGACCCTTCAGCTTGCGTGGTTGTCGTTCACAAAAGCCCCCCGGCTTCATCGTTCGTGCACGTCAGCGCCCCCGCGCCAACGCTCCCTCCCCTACTGGGCCGTGCTCTTTCGGCTCAGGGCGGGCCCGGCCCCCCGGGCCAGTCACCCCAGGGCCCGTCACCCCAGGGCGACCGGTTCCGGGCAGCCCGGATGCCACGCCGTCAACGGAGTGAATCCGCGGTGTCCGCATTCGCCGAACACCGTGACCGGGCCGCCGCCCGAGAGCGCGGCCAGCTGCCACAGCCCGGACCGCGATCCGCCGCCACCGGCCGGAGTGACCGGGAGCGCGGAGGTGCCCTCCGCGTCCGCCAGCTGCCAGCCCAGTTCCCCCGGTATCGGGATCACCGGGCCCAGCACCACCGGCCACGCGTCGAGCCACGGGTCCTCCCGCAGCGCCGCCCCGTAGGCCTCCAGCGCCGCCCCCGTACCGACCCCGGCCGGGACCCGGCTCGGTGCGGCCGCCGCGGACCTCTCCCCGAGATCCGCCCGCAGCCCCGCCGTACCGGGCCGGAAGCGAGCTTCCGCCTCCACCGCCAGTCCCACGGGCAGTGCCAGCTCCGGGGGCCGCCCAGGCGGTCCGAAGTCCAGCACCAGGGCCGGGCGCCCGCTCCCCAGCCCGTACAACCACGTCCGGCGGGTGGTGAGCCTGCCGTCCGGTGACACCGAGTCGTACTGGGCCAGGACCAGCCAGCGGTCCCGTACGACCTCCCCCTCCGCGGCCGGACCCGGAAGCCCCACCCTGCTCCGGACCGTCGCGGCGAGCGGCTCCGGCAGGCCCGCCAAACCGAGCCAGCCCCGGTTCAGCAGGTGCAGCAGCGCGCCCTCCTCCAGCATCCGGGCGGGCCATCCGGGACCGCAACTGGGTATCGTCCCCAACTCCCGTACCCGCGCCGCCAGTCCCGGCGCCTGGGCGTCGACCATCCGCGCCGCGGTCTCCTCCCAGGGCGCGTACCCCGCCCGCTGCTGGCCGGCCAGGCCGCTGCGCAGCACGTCCTCCAGCCGCTGTTCCAACTCGGCGACCCCCGCGCCGATCCGGGCCGCCCTCCGTTCGGCCCGGCGCCCCGCCGCCTCCGCGTCCGCCGGTCTGCCCGGCGCGGCTGCCGCCCGCGCGGCCTTCGCCGCCCGCCCCGCCGACCACTCGGCCGCCCAGTCCGGCGCCTCGCCGCTCTCGGCGCTCTCGCCGAACCCCTCCGCCGCCCGGAGCAGCAGCAGCCCGAGCGCGTGCTTGCACGGGAACTTCCGGCTCGGGCAGGAGCACTGGTACGCCGGGCCCGTCAGGTCCACGACCGTCCGGTACGGCGTGCTGCCGCTGCCCGTGCACACCCCCCACACCAAACCAGAAGCGGAACCTCCGATTTGCGACCACGGACCCGCCCTGCCCAGCTTGGCCCCCGCCGTGCGCGACGCATCGTCAGGAGCCAGAGCCAGTACCTGTTCCGCCGTCGGGCGGACCCCCTGCTCAGTCATGTGTTCCACCGTAGAGACCCCCACTGACAATCGCGCTGACCTGCAACGATGTTGTGGGGAAGGGGTGTTGTCAGTGGCATGGTGCACGGTTGTTCCAGCGGTCGGGAACGGCTGCCGAGCATTGGAGGGGGACCATGACCATGCCCGAGAACGACAAGGGCGCGGACGCGCTGCGGCCGCACGCCGAAGACGCCTTCGCGGAAGAACTGAAAGCCCTCGCGGCGGCCGACGACAGGCCCCGCCCGACGCGCTGGAAGCTCTCCCCGTGGGCCGTCGCGACCTACCTCCTGGGCGGCACCCTCGAAGACGGCACCGTCATCACGCCCAAGTACGTCGGCCCGCGCCGCATCGTCGAGGTCGCCGTCACCACCCTCGCCACCGACCGCGCCCTGCTCCTGCTCGGGGTCCCCGGCACCGCCAAGACCTGGGTGTCCGAGCACCTGGCCGCCGCTGTCAGCGGAGACTCCACCCTCCTCGTCCAAGGCACCGCCGGCACCCCCGAGGAGGCGATCCGGTACGGCTGGAACTACGCCCGCCTCCTCGCCCACGGGCCCAGCAGGGAGGCCCTCGTACCGAGCCCCGTCATGCGGGCCATGGCCGAGGGCTCGACCGCCCGCGTCGAGGAGCTCACCCGCATTCCGGCCGACGTCCAGGACACCCTCATCACCGTCCTGTCCGAGAAGACGCTCCCGATACCGGAACTCGGCCAGGAGGTGCAGGCCGTGCGCGGCTTCAACCTCATCGCCACCGCCAACGACCGCGACCGCGGGGTCAACGAGCTCTCCAGCGCGCTGCGCCGCCGCTTCAACACCGTCGTGCTGCCGCTGCCCGCCACCGCCGACGCCGAGGTCGACATCGTCGCCCGCCGCGTCGACCAGATGGGCCGCGCCCTCGACCTGCCGGCCGCGCCCGAGGGGCTGGAGGAGATCCGCCGCGTCGTCACCGTCTTCCGCGAGCTGCGCGAGGGGGTCACCGCCGACGGCCGTACGAAGGTGAAGTCGCCGAGCGGCACGCTGTCCACCGCCGAGGCCATATCGGTGGTCACCGGAGGCCTCGCGCTGGCCGCCCACTTCGGGGACGGCGTCCTGCGCCCGTCCGACGTGGCCGCCGGGATCCTCGGCGCCGTGGTCCGGGACCCGGCCGCCGACCGGGTCGTCTGGCAGGAGTACCTGGAGGCCGTGGTGCGCGAGCGGGACGGCTGGAAGGACTTCTACCGCGCCTGCCGGGAGGTGACGGCATGAGCGGGCCGGCCGCCGGGCGGCGGGGGCCGCTGCTGCTGGGCGTACGGCACCACGGGCCGGGCTCGGCCCGTGCGGTGCGGGCGGCCCTGGACGCGGCCCGTCCGGCGGCCGTGCTGATCGAGGGCCCGCCGGAGGGGGACGCACTGCTCCCGCTGGCCGCCGATCCCGGGATGCGGCCGCCCGTCGCCCTGCTCGCGCACGCCGCCGACGATCCGGGCAGGGCCGCGTTCTGGCCGCTGGCCGCGTTCTCGCCGGAGTGGGTCGCCATCCGCTGGGCGCAGGAGCAGGAGGTACCGGTTCCGGTCCGGTTCATCGACCTCCCCGCCGCGCACACGCTGGCCGCGGAGCCGGGCCGGGGAGCGGCCGGTTCCGACGCCGGTCCCGGGCCCGCCCCGGACCCCGGCCCGGACCTGGACCTGGCCCCCGACCCTGACCCGGACGGCGGCTCCGACTCCGACTCCGTACGGCTGGATCCGCTCGCGGTACTGGCCGAGACCGCCGGGTACGACGACCCCGAACGCTGGTGGGAGGACGTGGTCGAACACCGCGGCCCGGGGGCGACGGATCCGCTCGGCGCGTTCGAGGCGCTCGGGGAGGCCATGGGGGCCCTGCGCGAGGCCTACGGGGACGGCGGCCACGCCCGGGACCGGGTCCGCGAGGCCTACATGCGCCAGCGGATGCGGGCCGCCCGCCGGGAGTTCGGCGACGCGTACGCCGTGGTCTGCGGGGCCTGGCACGTGCCGGCGCTGGGCGCGAGGACCACGGCGGCCGCGGACAAGGCGCTGCTGACCGGGCTCCCCAAGGTCAAGGTGGAGACCGCCTGGGTCCCGTGGACCCACCGGCGGCTCGCCCGGGCCGGCGGGTACGGCGCGGGCATCACCTCGCCCGGCTGGTACGCGCACCTGTTCGCGGCCCGGGACCGGCCGGTGGAGCGGTGGCTGACCAAGGTCGCCGGGCTGCTCCGGGAGGAGGACCGGCAGGTCTCGCCGGCGCACGTCATCGAGGCGGTCCGGCTGGCCGGGACCCTGGCCGCGATGCGGGGAAGACCCCTGCCCGGGCTGGCGGAGACGCTGGAGGCGGTCCGGGCGGTGATGTGCGACGGCTCCGACGTGCCGCTCGCCCTGATCGAGGACCGTCTGGTCGTCGGGGACGTGCTCGGCGAAGTCCCCGACGGGGCCCCCGCGGTCCCGTTGCAGCGGGACCTGACCCGGCAGCAGCGCTCGCTGCGGCTCAAGGCCGAGGCGCGGGAGCGCGAGCTGGAACTCGACCTGCGCAAGGAGACCGACGCGGCGAAGTCCGTGCTGCTGCACCGGCTGCGGCTGCTCGGCATCGACTGGGGCGCACCGGCGGCTTCGCGGGGGAGTACGGGGACCTTCCGCGAGACGTGGCGGCTGCGCTGGGAGCCGGAGCTGTCGGTGCGGGTCGCCGAAGCCGGGATCTGGGGCACGACGGTCGTGGCGGCCGCCACCGCCAAGGCCGAGGCGGACGCGGCCGGGGCCGCGGAGCTCGGCGAGGTGACGGCGCTGGCCGAGCGGTGCCTGCTGGCCGGGCTGTCCGGGGCACTGCCCGCCGTACTGCGGGCCCTCGCGGACCGGGCCGCCCTGGACACCGACGTGGCGCGCCTCGCCAAGGCCCTGCCGGCGCTGGCCCGTTCGCTGCGGTACGGGGACGTACGGGGGACGAACGCGTCGGCGCTGGCCACGGTCGCGGGCGGGCTCGCGGAGCGGATCTGCGTGGCGCTGCCGCCGGCGTGCGCGGCGGGTCTGGAGGCGGAGGCGGCGGCGGAACTGCGGGGCCATGTGGACGCCGTGCACGGCGCGATCGGCCTGCTGGACGAGGACGGCCTGCGGGAGCGCTGGTCGGCGGTGCTGCGGGCGCTGGCCGGCCGGGACAGGGTGCCGGGGCTGATCCGCGGCCGGGCGGCCCGACTGCTCCTGGACGACGGACGCCTTCCGGCCGACGAGACGGCGCGCCTGATGGGCCTGGCCCTGTCCCCGGCGGCGCCGCCGCCCGACGCGGCGGGCTGGATAGAGGGCTTCGCGCAGGACGGCACGCTCCTCGTCCATGACGAGCGGCTGCTGGCGCTGATCGACACCTGGCTGGCCGGGGTCCCGGAGAGGGCCTTCACGGACGTACTCCCGCTGCTGCGGCGGACGTTCGGGGCGTACGAGCCGGGCGTCAAGCGGAGCCTGGGGGAGCTGGTCCGCCGGGGCCGCTCGCCGAAACCCGCACCGGGCGGCGCCCCCGCGGGCTTCGCCCCCGCAGGGGACCCGTCGCGCGCGGACGCGGTCCTGCCGGTCCTCGCCCTCCTCCTCTCCGGCCCACCGGCATGACCGCCGCCGGGCGCCGGGTGGGCGGCGGGCGGCGAGCGGCCAACAGGTGGCCAACCAGCGGCGGACAGGACCAGCAGCGGAAGGGAACGGGGAGATGACCGGTACAGGGGACGCGGCAGCGGCGGACGCCTCCGGAGAGGGCCGGCTGCGGAGGTGGCGGATGGTGCTCGGCGGGGAGGAGGACGGGACCGGGTGCGTGCTGGGCGGGCGGGAGGCCGCGATGGACGCCGCGCTCTCGGCGCTCTACGGGAAGGGCGGGCAGCGGGGTGCGGGGCTCGGCGGCTCCGCGCCGCGCGTGGCCCGCTGGCTCGGGGACATCCGTACGTACTTCCCGAGCTCCGTCGTCCAGATCATGCAGCGGGACGCCATCGAGCGGCTCGGCCTCGCCTCCCTCCTCCTGGAGCCCGAGATGCTGAAGGCCGTCGAGCCCGACGTGCACCTCGTCGGCACCCTCCTCTCCCTCAACAAGGCCATGCCCGAGACCACGCGCGAAACGGCCCGCGCCGTCGTCCGCAAGGTGGTCGAGCAGATGGAGAAACGGCTCGCGTCCCGCACCCGGGCCACCCTCACCGGAGCCCTCGACCGCTGCGCCCGCACCAGCCGCCCCCGGCACGCGGACATCGACTGGGACCGGACCATCCGGGCGAATCTGAAGAACTACCTGCCGGAGTACCGCACCGTCGTTCCCGAGCGGCTCATCGGATACGGGCGCGCCGCCCAGGCGGTGAAGAAAGAGGTGGTCCTCTGCATCGACCAGTCCGGCTCGATGGCGGCCTCCGTCGTCTACGCCTCCGTCTTCGGCGCGGTGCTCGCCTCGATGCGTTCGCTCGCGACCCGGCTCGTCGTGTTCGACACCGCGGTCGTGGACTTGACGGATCAGCTGGCGGATCCGGTCGACGTTCTCTTCGGTACGCAGCTCGGCGGCGGCACCGACATCAACCGCGCCCTCGCCTACTGCCAGTCCAAGATCACCCGTCCCGCCGACACCGTCGTCGTCCTGATCAGTGATCTCTACGAGGGCGGCATACGCAACGAGATGCTGGGCCGGGTCGCGGCCATGAAGGCGTCCGGGGTCGAGTTCGTGACCCTGCTCGCACTGTCCGACGAGGGGGCTCCCGCCTACGACCGCGAACACGCCGCAGCCCTTGCGGCACTTGGGGCCCCGGCCTTCGCCTGCACCCCCGACCTGTTCCCGGAGGTGATGGCCGCGGCCCTGGAGAAGCGCCCCCTGCCCGTCCCCTGACCGACCTGTCGGTCCCCTCCCGCCGGGCCCCGCGCCCCGCCCCGCCACGCGGTCGCGATCCCTCCCGCGGCGGGGTCGCGATCCTCCTCCACCGTGCGCCACCACACCTGGCGGATCGCACGAATATCCAGCTCAACCGTGAGGGGATCTGTGACAGGTATCACCGCTCAGGTGTGATCTGCGATTTAGGGACCCACGTCCCACGGGGATAACCTGCGGGACGGACATGCCGCGTCCACGGTCACCGTGTGCGCCTCCCTAGTGACAGCGCCGTCACGTTGCCCTCCGCGGCACGCCCACGCAGACAACCGCGAATCACTGCGAATCTTTGAAGACAAGGGACGGACGCGCGTGGACCTGTTCGAGTACCAGGCGAGGGACCTCTTCGCCAAGCACGGTGTACCGGTGCTGGCCGGTGAAGTCATCGACACGCCTGAGGCGGCTCGCGAGGCCACCGAGCGGCTGGGCGGCAAGTCGGTCGTCAAGGCGCAGGTGAAGGTCGGCGGCCGTGGCAAGGCCGGCGGCGTCAAGCTCGCCGCCACCCCGGACGAGGCCGTCGCCCGCGCGACGGACATCCTGGGCATGGACATCAAGGGCCACACGGTCCACAAGGTGATGATCGCCGAGACCGCCCCCGAGATCCTCGAGGAGTACTACGTCTCGTACCTGCTGGACCGCACCAACCGCACCTTCCTGGCCATGGCCTCGGTCGCGGGTGGCATGGACATCGAGCAGGTCGCCGAGGAGACCCCGGAGAAGCTCGCCAAGGTCCCGGTGAACGCCAACGAGGGCGTGACCATCGAGAAGGCCCGCGAGATCGTCGCCCTGGCGCAGTTCCCGGCCGAGGTCGCCGAGAAGGTCGCCGAGGTCCTCGTGACCCTGTGGGACACCTTCATCGCCGAGGACGCGCTCCTCGTCGAGGTCAACCCGCTCGCGAAGGTCGCCTCCGGCGACGTCATCGCCCTTGACGGCAAGGTCTCGCTCGACGAGAACGCCGAGTTCCGCCAGCCGGGCCACGAGGAGTTCGTGGACCACGCGGCCGCGAACCCGCTCGAGGCCGCCGCCAAGGCGAAGAACCTCAACTACGTGAAGCTCGACGGCGAGGTCGGCATCATCGGCAACGGCGCGGGTCTCGTCATGAGCACCCTCGACGTCGTCGCGTACGCCGGTGAGAACCACGGCGGCGTCAAGCCCGCCAACTTCCTGGACATCGGCGGTGGCGCCTCCGCCGCCGTCATGGCCAACGGTCTCGAGATCATCCTCGGCGACCCGGACGTCAAGTCCGTCTTCGTCAACGTCTTCGGTGGCATCACCGCGTGTGACGAGGTCGCCAACGGCATCGTCCAGGCGCTCCAGCTGCTGAAGGACAAGGGCGAAGAGGTCACCAAGCCCCTCGTCGTCCGTCTCGACGGCAACAACGCCGAGCTGGGTCGCAAGATCCTCTCGGACGCCAACCACCCGCTGGTCCAGCGCGTGGACACCATGGACGGCGCGGCCGACAAGGCCGCCGAGCTCGCGGCTGCGAAGTAAGGGCAGAGGTCACAGACTCACATGGCTATCTTCCTCAACAAGGACAGCAAGGTCATCGTCCAGGGCATGACCGGTGCCACGGGCATGAAGCACACCAAGCTGATGCTGGCTGACGGCACCAACATCGTCGGCGGCGTGAACCCGCGCAAGGCCGGCACGACCGTCGACTTCGACGGCACCGAGGTCCCGGTCTTCGGCTCCGTCGCCGAGGCGATGAAGGAGACGGGCGCCAACGTCTCCGTCCTCTTCGTCCCGCCGGCCTTCGCCAAGGCCGCCGTCGTCGAGGCCATCGACGCCGAGATCCCGCTGGCCGTCGTCATCACCGAGGGCATCGCGGTGCACGACTCCGCCGCCTTCTGGGCGTACGCGACCGCCAAGGGCAACAAGACCCGGATCATCGGCCCGAACTGCCCGGGTCTGATCACCCCCGGCCAGTCCAACGCCGGCATCATCCCGGGCGACATCACCAAGCCCGGCAAGATCGGTCTCGTGTCCAAGTCCGGCACGCTGACCTACCAGATGATGTACGAGCTGCGCGACATCGGCTTCACCTCCGCCGTCGGCATCGGTGGCGACCCGGTCATCGGCACCACGCACATCGACGCCCTGGAGGCCTTCGAGGCCGACCCGGAGACCGAGCTCATCGTCATGATCGGCGAGATCGGCGGCGACGCCGAGGAGCGTGCGGCGGACTTCATCGCGAAGAACGTCACCAAGCCGGTCGTCGGCTACGTCGCGGGCTTCACCGCCCCCGAGGGCAAGACCATGGGCCACGCCGGCGCCATCGTCTCCGGCTCCTCCGGCACCGCGCAGGCCAAGAAGGAGGCCCTCGAGGCCGCCGGCGTCAAGGTCGGCAAGACGCCGACCGAGACGGCCAAGCTGGCGCGCGAGATCCTGAACGCCGCGAAGTAACGCTTGCCGCTGCCGTACGTGCGCGTACGGCTGTACGGGCGTGGCCCGCATCCCCGAGTGGGGTGCGGGCCACGCCCGTTTCCGTCGGCTATTCGAGGCTGGGGGCGAGCCGCTCGGGCCGGTGGGCGGGGTGCGCGCGCAGCCTTTCGCGCAGCTGCCGGGTCTCGTCGGTGAGCCGCTGGGGGCCGGCGAGCGGGGGGACCCCGGAGACGCTCGCGCCGGGCGCGATGGGGGGCTCGTACTGGCGGGGCGCGGTCGCGGTGGTGTACGCGGTCGCCACGGCGATCACCGCGGTCAGGCCCAGGAACGCGCGGGTCCACCGCGTGGCGCGGTACTCGGCGGCGAGGCGTACGGAGGTTGCGGGGCGGGGTTCCAGCGGGACGGCCGGAGTGACGGCGCCGAGCCGCTCGCGCAGCACCGCGGACTGCTTCTCGGCGGGCGCGGCGGCCAGTTCCGGGATGCGGTCGGCGAGGGCGGCGTGCGCGTGCAGGAGGCGGTGGCCGGCGGTGGGGGTGGTGGCCTCGGTCTCGGCTGCGGTGTCGGGCAGGTCGAGGCCGACGCCGTCGTAGAGCAGGACGGTACGGCGGTGGGCCGGCGGGAGCGCCAGCATGGCGTCCATCAGGATCCGGTCGGCGGGCGCGGCGGGGGCCTTGTCGGGGTGCTTGTGGGCGCGGCGGAGCCCGTGCCAGGGGGAGAGGGCGTACTCGTACGCGGCCGCGCGCACCCAGCCGACGGGGTCGGGATCGACGGCCACCTCGGGCCACCGGGCCCAGGCCCGCTCGAACGCCCGCTCGACCGCCTCTTGGGCGAGCCGGCGGCGGCCGGTGAGCAGGTACGCCTGCCGCGCGAGCGCGGGCGCGGCGTACGCGTACAGCGCGTCGAACGCGGCCCCGGGCCCGGGGGGCCCGGGCGGCGCGGCCGCCGCGGGGTCGGGTGGGGTCGTCGCGGCGGGCGCGGGCCCGTGCCCCTCCGGGCCGGCCGTCGCGGCCGCGGCCGCGGCCGCTGTGGCTTCGGCGCCGGCCTCCCCGGGAGCCTCTCCGGGTGCGGGTGCGGGTGCGGGTGCGGGCGCGGGCCCGTGGCCCTCCGGGCCGGCCGGGGGCTGCTCGGACGCCTCCGGGGAGGCCGCCCCGGCTTCGGCCGGGGGGTGCACCAAGGCTTCGGCGGGGGCGAGGACGGGGGCGGGGCACGGCAGGGGGCCGGGCGTGCCGATGGCCCGGGCGGTGGCCCTGACGGTGAACTTCGCCTCGTGGCGGGGCACGGCCGTCGGCGGCTTCGCGGCCCGCTTGGCCGCGACCGGCGGCCGGGTCCGCGGCCCGTGCCCGGTCATGCCGAAGGGCCGCATGGCCCCGGGCATCCGCACCGCGGCCGCAGGGGCCGTCCGGGCGGCCGCCGTCACGGCAGCGGGGGCTGACACCGGCTCAGCCGGCGCGGTGTCCTGCGGGCCCGCGTCCGTCGGCCGGACGGCGGTGGTCGACCCGGCGGCGCCCGACACCGCGCCCGCGGGCGCGGTGTCGGGCGCCGCGGGCGCCGGAGCGAGGGACTCCAGGAAAGCGGCGTACGCCTCGCGTTTGCGGCCTCGGGGGTGGGTGCGCCCCGATTCCCAGGAGCGGACCGTGTCGGCCCTGACGCCCACCGCCGTCGCGACGGCCTCGTACGTCAGGCCGGCCGCCTCGCGCAGTCCGCGGCGTTCCTTGGGCGAGGGGAGCCTCGGCTCCTCGACGCTCTCTGTCATGCCACACTCCCCGTGACCTGCCGACAGACCTGGGCGAAAAAGTACATAAAACGTATATTGAGCGACACCACGGACATTCGCCTGTTACCCGTCCATAGCGCGTGTCGTTGGCACCATGGCGGGGTGACCCAAGTGACCGAACGCGGGACCCCGTTGCCGGCGGCCCCCCGGGCCGCCGCCCGGCGGCGCCGTTCGCCGGCCGCCGCCGCCTGCGTGCTGGGCGGGGCCGTCGCCGCCGGGCTCGGGCTCGGCTTCCTCGCCGTGCTCGTCATCGTGCTCTGGATCAGCTCGCCCTACCCCGACAGCGGCCCCGGCGGTGCCCTGCACCTGGCCGCCGGGCTCTGGCTGCTCGCCCACGGGACCGAGCTCGTCCGGTACGAGACCCTCTCCGGAGTGCCGGCCCCCGTCGGCGTGACCCCGCTGCTGCTCGTCGCGCTGCCCGCGCTGCTCATGCGCCGGGCGGCACGGCTCGGCAGCGCATCCGGCGACGGCCGCGATGGCGGCGACGGCGGGGACGGCGACGAAGTGCTGCCCGCCTCCGCCGTCTTCTCCGCCGTGACCTGCGGATACCTCTGCGTCGGATCCCTCGCCACCGTCTACGCGGCCGCCGGCCCGATGCCCGCCGACCCCCTCAGCGCCGCCTTGCACGTCCCGCTCGTCGCCGTGCTCGCCGCCGCCGGCGGGGTCTGGGCGGCCAAGGGGCGTCCGGTCGGGCCGCTGCCGCACTGGGTTCCGGCCGCCGTGCGCCGGGCCGCCGCCCGCCCCCGCTACCCCGTCGCGCTGCGCGCCGGAGCCGCCGGGGCCCTCGTCCTGCTGGGCGGCGGCGCGCTGCTCGTCGGGGCCTCGCTCGCCTGGCACGCCGCCGAGGTCCAGGCGTCCTTCCTGGCGCTGACCGGGGTCTGGTCCGGCCGTTTCGCGGTCCTGCTCCTCGCCCTCGCGCTGCTCCCGAATGCCGTGGTCTGGGGCGCCGCCTACGCCCTCGGTCCCGGCTTCGCCCTCGGCGCGGGCGCGACCGCGACCCCGCTCGGCTTCGCCGGTTCGCCTGCGCTGCCGAGGTTCCCGCTGCTTGCGGCGCTGCCGCCGGAGGGGCCCGGGACCCTGCTGACCTGTGCGAGCGCCGGGGTGCCGCTGCTGGCCGGGCTGGCAGTCGGGTGGTTCGCCGTACGCCGGGCGCGTGAAGTCTCGTACAAGGAGACCGCCCTGACGGCGGCTCTGGGCGCCCTGGTGTGCGGGCTGCTGCTGGCCGGGCTCGCGGCGGCCTCCTCGGGGCCGCTCGGCTCGCGGGGGCTGGCGAGCTTCGGCCCGGTGTGGTGGACGACCGGCGCGGCCGCCTTCGCCTGGACCCTGCTCCTGGCGGTTCCGGTCGCGGTGTCGGTGCACTCCTGGCGGACCCGGCCCGCCCGGCAGGCGGAAGCGCTCGCGCTGGACGCCGAGGACGAGTGGCACGACAGCGGCGTACGGGAACTGCGCTGGGAGGCCCTGCGCCGGGCGGCGGGGGCCCTGATCCCGGACCTGCCCCGGGAGCCGCCGCGGGAATCCCCTCAGGAACCGCCGCCGGCCGAGGCCCCTGCGGGGCCGGTCGCCGCCGCACCCAAACCGCGGCGCCGGCTCACCGTCGTGACGGGGCTTCACCTGGACCTGACGCCGACGGATCTGACGCCGACGGACCTGACGCCGACGGGCCTGACGCCGATTCCGATTCCGGCGAAACCGGCCGGAGCGCCGCCGCGGCCCCTCGTCCCGCCCGTGGCCGGCGCCCGCGTGGTGGTCCGCCGCAAGCCGCCGGCCTGAGAGCCCGCTCCTACTGCTGGACCTTCAGGATCTTGCCCAGCATGTTGTCCGGCAGCAGGTTGTTGCACTGCAGTTCCGCCGATTTCGTGAGGGCGTCCTCACGGCAGACGTAGAAGTCCTTGTAGGCCAGCTGCAAGGCGTACGAGCTCAGCGCCAGCAGGATCGCGAGCGAGGCCGTGACCAGCCCGCCGACCGCCGCCGTCCGCTGCGGGCGCGCCGCCGGCCCCAGGGCCGCCAGGCCCCCCTGGGGGGCGGGGGCGGGATCGGGAGCGCGGCCCGTCAGGGCGTCCACCGCGGACGCGGACGAGGATGCTGCCGCCACCGGCTTCCCGCGCAGCCCGCTGATCCCCCAGTACAGGGCGAGCGCACCGAGCAGCAGACCCACCGACGGGATCCCGAAGATCCCGAAGAAGAAGCCCCACATGCCGGCCAGCAGCGCGTACCGGGCGCGCCGCTGGATCGGGTCCGTCGGGTCCCAGCGCGCCGGCCCGCCGGGGCCGGATCCGGGGTCCTCGCCCGGGCGGCCGCCGCCGTCGCCACTGCTGCGCGGCTGCCACGGCTGGTCGGGCCGGCCTTCCGGGGGAGCCGCGAAGGGGTTGTCGTCGGTGGAGGAGTCGGGCTGGCGGCGATCCGGCATCGAGTGCGTTACTTCCCCTGTGTCGTGGACGTCCAAGGACGCCGTGGGCCTCGTGAGCGGCGTGCGTCGAAGGGCTGTTGACGTGCGGCACGGTGCTGCGCACCGCGCCGTATGCGGCTTGTACGCCAGACGCTACCCCTCGCCCGTCCCCCCGTCCCTCGGGGGCCGTCCGGTGTGCCGGTATCGTTGCAGGCGGTCGGCGGCTTCGTAGGGTCACCCGTATTTCGGGGCGCCCTGCTTTCGTCTGATCACACAAGATGTACGGAAGTACGTGAAGTACGTATGGACGCATTCCCGCAGAAAGGGCCTCCCATGGCCGCCTCCCGCCTGGTCGTGCTGGTCTCCGGTTCCGGCACCAACCTCCAGGCCCTGCTCGACGCCATCGACGCCCACCCCGGCGGAGCCGAGGGCTTCGGCGCCGAAGTCGTCGCCGTGGGGGCCGACCGCGAGAACATCGCCGGCCTGGAGCGGGCCGAGAAGGCCGGGATCCCCACCTTCGTGTGCCCGGTGAAGGCGTACGCGACCCGCGAGGAGTGGGACGCCGCCCTGACCGAGGCGACCGACGCCCACGCGCCGGACCTCGTCGTGTCCGCCGGGTTCATGAAGATCGTGGGCGCCTCGTTCATCGGCCGCTTCGGCGGCCGCTTCGTCAACACGCACCCCGCCCTCCTCCCGGCCTTCCCGGGCGCCCACGGCGTACGGGACGCCCTCGCCTACGGCGCGAAGGTCACCGGCTGCACGGTCCACTTCGTGGACGCCGGCGTGGACACCGGTCCGATCATCGCCCAGGGTGTGGTCGAGGTCCGGGACGGGGACGACGAAGACGCTCTGCACGAGCGCATCAAGGAAGTCGAGCGCCAGCTGCTCGTCGACGTCGTGGGGCGCCTGGCCCGGCACGGCTACCGCATTGAGGGACGAAAGGTAACGATCCAGTGACCGCCGTAGAGAGCAGCACCACCTCGTCGAGCTCGTCGAAGCGGCCGATCCGGCGCGCGCTCGTCAGTGTCTACGACAAGACGGGACTGGAGGAGCTGGCCCGCGGCCTGCACGAGGCGGGCGTCGCGCTCGTCTCCACCGGCTCCACCGCCGCCAAGATCGCCGCGGCCGGCGTGCCCGTCACCAAGGTCGAGGAGCTCACCGGCTTCCCCGAGTGCCTGGACGGCCGGGTCAAGACCCTGCACCCGCGCGTGCACGCCGGCATCCTCGCCGACCTGCGCCTGGAGGACCACCGCAGCCAGCTCGCCGAGCTCGGCATCGAGCCCTTCGACCTGGTGATCGTCAACCTCTACCCGTTCCGGGAGACCGTCGCCTCCGGCGCCACCCCCGACGAGTGCGTCGAGCAGATCGACATCGGCGGCCCGTCGATGGTCCGCGCCGCCGCCAAGAACCACCCGTCGGTCGCCGTCGTCACCAGCCCCGCCCGGTACGCCGACGTCCTCGCCGCGGCCCAGGGCGGCGGCTTCGACCTCACCGCGCGCAAGCGGCTGGCCGCCGAGGCCTTCCAGCACACCGCCGCGTACGACGTCGCCGTGGCCTCCTGGTTCACGAATGCGTACGCCCCGGAGCCGGAGGCCGTGCTCCCCGAGTTCCTGGCCGGCGCCTGGGACCGCAAGTCCACCCTCCGCTACGGCGAGAACCCGCACCAGGCCGCCGCCCTCTACACGGACGGCCAGCCGGGCGGGCTCGCCAACGCCGAGCAGCTGCACGGCAAGGAGATGTCCTTCAACAACTACGTGGACACCGAGGCCGCCCGCCGCGCCGCGTACGACCACGACGAGCCCTGCGTCGCGATCATCAAGCACGCCAACCCGTGCGGCATCGCCGTCGGCGCGGACGTCGCGGCCGCGCACCGCAAGGCGCACGCCTGCGACCCGCTGTCGGCCTTCGGCGGCGTCATCGCCGTCAACCGCCCGGTGACCGTCGAGCTCGCCGAGCAGGTCGCGGAGATCTTCACCGAGGTCATCGCCGCCCCCTCGTACGAGGACGGCGCGGTCGAGGTCCTGGCCAAGAAGAAGAACATCCGCGTCCTCAAGGTCGACGGCACCCCGCACCAGCCGGGCGACCTGAAGCCGATCTCCGGCGGCGCGCTGCTCCAGCAGTCCGACCTCTTCCAGGCCGAGGGCGACGACCCGGCGAACTGGACCCTCGCCACCGGCGACGCCCTCTCCCCGGAGGAGCTCGCCGAACTCGCCTTCGCGTGGAAGGCCTGCCGGGCCGTCAAGTCCAACGCGATCCTGCTCGCCAAGGACGGCGCCTCGGTCGGCGTCGGCATGGGCCAGGTCAACCGCGTCGACTCGGCGAAGCTGGCCGTCGAGCGGGCGGGCGCCGAGCGCGCGCAGGGCTCGTACGCCGCCTCCGACGCCTTCTTCCCGTTCCCGGACGGGCTGGAGATCCTGACCGCCGCGGGCATCAAGGCCGTGGTCCAGCCGGGCGGTTCGGTCCGTGACGAGCAGGTCGTCGAGGCCGCGAAGGCGGCGGGCGTGACCATGTACTTCACCGGGACCCGGCACTTCTTCCACTGAGCCGGGGCCGGCTCCCCGAACACGGCGAAGGCCGCCACCCCCTGCGGGTGGCGGCCTTCGCCGTGCTGCCGGGACCGTACGTGGATCCGTACGTGGATCCGTACGTGGATCCGTACGAGGACCCGTACGGGGATCAGTAGCGCGGGCGGTTGAACCAGGCCACCGAGTCCTTGTTGACCGCGGCGATCAGGATGACCACGCCGATGGCGAGGCCGATCACACCGCCCGCCATCGAGGGGCCCGCGGCTCCGTTGCTGCTCATGGTCGCGAAGTTGGAGAGGCTGCTGAGCAGGAAGAGGACGGAGTACACGATCGTCGTGATCCGCGTGGCGTTGCCGCCCTTGCCGAACTTCACGCCGAGGACGATCGCCCACACGGCGAAGGCGATGGCGAGCAGGGCGATGGCGGCGATCACGCCGGCGGCCATCTGGCCCGAGCTGCTGCTGCCGTAGCCGCTGGAGTCGGCACTGGAGACGAAGGCCGCCCCGAGCAGGGCGAACGCGCCGATGATCAGCTGAAGGCCCGCGATGATGAAGAGGAGCACGCGCGCGGTCTTCAGCAGACCCGGCATCTGCATGGGCATGCCCGGGTAGCCGCCGGGTCCGGCCGGATAGCCCTGGTTCGGGTAGCCGTAGCCGGGCTGGCCCTGTGGGGCCTGCTGCGGGTAGGCGTAGCCGCCCTGCGGCGGGATGCCCTGCGGGGCCTGCTGCGGGTAGCCGTAGCCGGGCTGGCCCTGAGGGGCCGGCGGCTGCTGCTGCCCGTACGGGTTGTTCGGGTCGCCGAAGCTCATCTTGGGGTGTTCCTCCGTGGAAGTGCGGGGACGCACGGCACGCACGGAGGAATCACTGCGATGTGCGGTCCGCCCCCCGGCACTGCCCGCGGCACTCTTTATCCGTCATCGTGGGCCGATCGGGCCGGAGTTGTCCAGCGACGGCGCGCCGGGCCGGTCACTTGTTGTGCAAGTGCAATGAACGGGTCAAGCCCGGTACGGAGCGCCCGACCGGGCCCCGCGACTGGAAGCGAGGCCGGTCCATCCGGGAGGATGGGGCCATGACCGCCCAGATTCTCGATGGCAAGGCCACCGCCGCCGCGATCAAGTCCGAACTGACCGCCCGCGTGGCGGCGCTCAAGGCCCGGGGCATCACCCCCGGCCTCGGCACCCTGCTGGTCGGCGACGACCCGGGCAGCCGCTGGTACGTCAACGGCAAGCACAAGGACTGCGCCGAGGTCGGCATCGCGTCCATCCAGCGCGAACTGCCCGCGACGGCCTCCCAGGAGGACATCGAGGCGGTCGTACGGGAACTCAACGCGAACCCGGAGTGCACCGGCTACATCGTCCAACTCCCGCTCCCCAAGGGCATCGACACCAACCGGGTCCTGGAGCTGATGGACCCCGCGAAGGACGCCGACGGCCTGCACCCGATGTCGCTGGGCCGGCTGGTGCTGAACGAGCCGGGCCCGCTGCCCTGCACCCCGTACGGGATCGTGCAGCTGCTGCGCCACCACGGCATCGAGATCAACGGCGCGCACGTGGTGCTCCTCGGCCGCGGCATCACCGTCGGGCGCTCCATGGGCCTGCTGCTGACCCGCAAGTCGGAGAACGCCACCGTCACCCTGTGCCACACCGGCACCCGCGACCTGGCGGCCCAGCTGCGCCAGGCGGACATCATCGTGGCGGCCGCGGGCGTCCCGCACCTGGTCAAGCCGGAGGACGTGAAGCCCGGCGCGGCCGTGCTGGACGTGGGCGTCAGCCGCGACGAGAACGGCAAGATCGTCGGTGACGTGCACCCGGGCGTCGCCGAGGTGGCCGGCTGGATCTCCCCGAACCCGGGCGGTGTCGGCCCGATGACGCGGGCGCAGCTGCTCGTGAACGTCGTCGAGGCGGCGGAACGGACGTCGAACAGTGCGGGCTGAGCACGAAGCGGAAGCGGGGACCGGCGCCAAGCCCGAGCCCGGCGCCGGTGCCGGTGCCGGGGCCGAGCCCGGGGCCGCCGGTGCCGGGGCCGCCGGTGCTGAGGCCGGGGTCGCCGGTCCCGGTGCCCCTGGGGCCGGTGCTGCCGGTGCTGCCGGTGCCGCCGCCCCCGCCCCCGAGGCCGCGAAGTCGCGCCGCTTCCCCTCCATCACCAAGGACACCGCCCGCCCCGAGGGCCACGGCCGGGCCGCGCCCGGTGACGCCCTCGCGGCGCGCCAGTGGCCGATGCTCAGCGTGCTCGCCGCCACCGCCGTAGGGCTGCTCCTGACCGCGCTGGGCCACCCCCGCGCCGGCTGCCTGGTGATGGGCGTGGCCCTGATCGCGGCCTCCGTGCTGCGGCGGGTGCTGCCGCAGGTGGGGATGCTCGCGGTGCGCTCCCGCTTCACGGACATGGTCACGTACGGGCTGCTCGGCGTGGCGATCACGCTGCTCGCGCTGGTGATGGAGCCCCACGGGCTGGACATCCCGTTCATGGAGGACGCGGTCCACTTCACCGTCCGCTGAGCCGGACGAGCCGGGGTACCTGACGTACTCGTACCCGCTCGTACACCCGTCCGGCGGTGTCAGAGGGTCGAAAAGAGCGGGGAAATCCCCCTCCAGGCCTTCGAACTCCCGGTCCGTGTGCCCTGCACCACACGGACCGGGGGATTGGGTCGCCGGAAGGTCGGATAGCCTGACGCCGGATGTCTCTTCACGTCAAGATTCGCAGGGGAGCGGCGTCCGCCAGCACATGGGGCAGCGACGCCCCACCGCCAGCTGTCTAACGGAGAAGGCCATGACCCGCACTCCCGTGAATGTCACCGTCACCGGCGCCGCCGGCCAGATCGGCTACGCGCTGCTCTTCCGCATCGCGTCCGGCCACCTGCTCGGCGCGGACGTGCCGGTCAAGCTCCGCCTCCTGGAGATCCCCCAGGGCATGAAGGCCGCCGAGGGCACCGCCATGGAGCTCGACGACTGCGCCTTCCCGCTGCTCAAGGGCATCGACATCTTCGACGACCCGAACGCGGGCTTCGAGGGTGCGAACGTCGCCCTGCTCGTGGGCGCCCGCCCGCGCACCAAGGGCATGGAGCGCGGCGACCTGCTCTCCGCGAACGGCGGCATCTTCAAGCCGCAGGGCAAGGCCATCAACGACCACGCCGCGGACGACATCAAGGTCCTCGTCGTCGGCAACCCGGCCAACACCAACGCGCTCATCGCGCAGGCCGCCGCCCCGGACGTACCGGCCGAGCGCTTCACCGCGATGACCCGCCTCGACCACAACCGCGCGATCTCGCAGCTGGCCGCCAAGACCGGCGCCGCCGTCTCCGACATCAAGCGCCTCACCATCTGGGGCAACCACTCGGCGACCCAGTACCCGGACATCTTCCACGCGGAGATCGCCGGCAAGAACGCCGCCGAGGTCGTCAGCGACGAGCTGTGGCTCGCCGACACCTTCATCCCGACCGTCGCCAAGCGCGGCGCCGCGATCATCGAGGCCCGTGGCGCGTCCTCGGCCGCCTCCGCCGCGAACGCCGCCATCGACCACGTCCACACGTGGGTCAACGGCACCGCCGCGGGCGACTGGACCTCCATGGGCATCCCGTCGGACGGCTCCTACGGCGTCCCGGAGGGCATCATCTCCTCCTTCCCCGTCACCACCAAGGACGGCAAGTACGAGATCGTCCAGGGCCTGGACATCAACGAGTTCTCCCGTGCGCGCATCGACGCGTCCGTGGCGGAGCTCGTCGAGGAGCGCGACGCGGTCCGCGAGCTCGGTCTGATCTGAAGCGGCCTGATCCGACCGGCCTGACGGGCCCCGGCCGACGACCCGGCCGCCCCGTCCGACCCGGCTGATCCGATCCCGCGACACCCGAAAGGCCCCGGCGCGCGCGCCGGGGCCTTTTGGCGTGAAGTGCCCTGTCCCGCGCACCCCGCGCGCCGTACGGTTGCCCTCCTCCCGAGCGAGGAGAACCCGTGAGCGGCACATCCGACGGCAGGGCCCCCGTGGACCCCGTGGCGACAGAGGCGGGACGCCTGCTGTGCGCCGGCGCGTACCTCGACCCCACCTACCGCGACCGGGTGATCGAGGAGCTGTACGTTCACGAGGAACGGTTCCCCGCACCCTCCTACGGGTTCGACGCCGCCCGCGTCCTCGCCCACGCCCTGCGCGCCCTGCGCGCCGAAGTGGCCTGGTCGGCGGCGATCGTCGCGGTGTGGGGCCTCGGCCTCCTCCTCACCCGCACGTTCTTCCTCTTCCTGCTCGTCCCCGCGCTGCTCCTGAGCGGGGCCGGCCGCATCAAGAAGCGCCGCGAGCGGACCGGCCGGGGCGGCCGGGCCTTCGAATGGATCCTGCGCGCCTGCGCCGCCTACCTCCTCGGCCGGATCCTGTGGGGCGTGCTCCGCGGCTTCTTCGCGGACGACGCGGGCTTCGAGGGCTTCCTGGGCACCCCGGACCTGAGCTATCTCGGCCAGTACCTCGGGCACGTCCTGGAGACCGACCCGCTCGGCATCTTCATGGAGGTGCCCCGGATCGGCCAGTACTACGGCGAGGCCTACTCGTGGACGGTCATCCTGATCGCGGTACTGGTCACGCTGCTCGTCTACTTCCAGCGCGGGCACTTCGCGCAGACCATCAACTCCAAGCTCAGCCGCGCGCACTACGCGGACTGGGAGGCCGACCCGGTCGGGGGCCCGCGCTTCCACCGGGCCCAGGACCGGATCCTGCGCATGCAGCACGCGCAGGTGGTCCTGTACGACATCGACAACCCGTTCTGCGGGGCCGGCCAGGCCCGTCTGCCGTGGCAGCTGACGGTGGAGCTGCGCCCGCGCGCCGGAGCGGGGGCCCGCAGCCTCGACAACGCGGGGATCATCGAGCGGATCCGGCCCAAGCTGGAGGCCCTGCGGGTCCCCTCGCCGGGCAGCTCCGAGCGGGCGGAGGCGAGCGTACTGGACCGGCTGCGCGAGCTGGTCATCGACGAGTGCGTGTTCCTGCCGGCCGCCGGACTGCCCGACGTGGACGCGGTCGACGTGTCGGAGGAGGCGTTCGCCGAACACCGCGCCGCGGCGGTCGAGGAAGGCGGAGAGCGGCGCCGGCACTTCCTGCGCGTCCGGATCGGCGGCTGGGACGAGAACCTCGTCATCACCGTGTTCATCCGGGTCCACACGCAGGGCGGCATGCTGATGCTGGAGGTCGCCCCGCACGTGCTGCTGCCGGTGCGCCCCGATTTCCAGCGCGCCGACGACATCGCCCGGCGCCACCGCCGCAACACCCCGATCGCCAAGGTGCTGCTGGCCCTCAGCAACGCCCCCGGCTCGCTCGGCGTGGCCCTCGCCACCCTCGGCGGGGCCTGCCGGCTCCCGTGGCGGTTGGCGACCGCCGGTCACGGCGTCGCGTACGCGGCGGGGCCGGCCGCGTCCGTACGCGAACTCGCCTCGCAGCGGGAGCTGTCGCTGTTCCAGCTGATGGACCTGGACCGGTACGTGAAGACCATCCAGGAGCGCATCGTCGGCGGGGTGACGCAGGCGCTGCACGACGCGGGCTGGCACACCGAGGAGTTCGCGGAGCGCGCCGTCAACGTCGCGGAGGGCGGGGTGTTCATCCAGTCGGTGAGCAACAGCGCCTTCGGCATCAACGGCGTGAGCCACAACAGCACGGTGAACCAGGGCAAGGACACGTCGGACCGGAAGGACGGGCGCGTGCGCGCGGGCAAGGAGAGCAGAAGTGGCCAATAGCGAAGGCGAAGGCGCCGGGCAGCCCTCGGTGCGGATCGGCGACGTACGGGGCAGCGCCTTCAGCATCGGCGGCACGGACGTCAGCAACAGCACGGTCAACCACGGCGGTACGGGGACGGACGCCGGTGCGGCCGGGCCGACGGCGCAGGAGTTGCTGGAGGCCGTACGGGACCTCCGCGCGGCCCTCGTACGGCTGCCCCGGAGCGACGGGAGGGCCGCCCTCGACGCCGAACTGGACGCGGCGGCGGATGAGTTGGAGACGGCGGGCGGCGAGGGGGTCCGGCCGGGCCTGCCCGCCCGGCTGCGCGGGGCGCTGGAACGCTGGGCCCCGCTGGTGGACTCGGTGAGCGCGGCCACCGCGCTGGCCGCCCTGCTGACCTCGTTCGGGGGGTGATCCGTGGCCCCGGGGAGCGGCCCCGCCCGCTGGAACCCGCAGTCGCAGCGGTGGGAGCGCCCGCAGGACCCGGAGCGGCGCGACCGACGGGGGCGCCCGGATCCCGAGGCCGGGCGCGCGGAGCCGGGGCGCGCGGGGCCGAAGATCCCGCCGAAGCCCGCCTACCCGCCGGGCACCGCGCCGCCGGACCGGGAGGACCGGGAGGACCGGGAGGCCCCTGAGGACCCGCAGACCCCCGAGGACGCGGAGGCCCCGGCGGACACGGAGGGCCCGGCGGACGCCGACGCCCCGGCCGGCGCCGACGCCCCGGCCGGCGCCCGGCCCGCGCGGCGCACGGGGCGCCGGTGGCGGCTCCGCCTCGGGATCGCGATCGGCGTGGCGGTGGCCGCCGGCGGAGCCGCGCTGGGCGCCTCGTACCTGATGGCGGCCCCCACGGCCCTGCCCGACGGCTACAAGGTGCTGCGCAGCGCCGGGTCGGGGTTCCAGGTGGCGGTCCCGGACGACTGGGAGCTCAGCACGGCCGAGAGCGGGAGCGCGGCCGGCACGGTGTTCCGCCCCGGGCAGGGCCGGGGCGTCCTGCTCCAGGTCTTCCGGGTCACCGGCGGCCCCGACAACCCGTGCGAGGTCCTGGTCGAGGGCACCAGGGAACTCAGCTCCCGGGACGGCTACCGGCGGATCTCGCTCGAATCGAGGGACACCACCGGCTGCGAGCTCGTCTACGAGATCCCCGACGGGGAAACGAAAGGGACCGCGCACGCCATCGGGCGGCTGACCGTCGCGTCCGACGGCAGCCGCTGGGTGCTGATGGGCTACGGCCCGGCCCGCGAGGCCAAGGCCGTCCGTACGCGCATGGCGGCGGCCCTGGGCTCGTTCCGGCCGGACTGAGAGGGGTCTTCAGCCCGGCCGGCCGTCCGCCTGCTACTTGAACATGCCCGGGGTGTAGTGGCCCGGGACCATGCGCGTGGTGACCGCGAAGCGGTTCCAGACGTTGATCGTCGCGATCATGGCGATCAGGTGGGAGAGCTCCTTCTCGTCGAAGTGCTTCGCCGCCTTCTCGTACACGTGGTCGGGAACGAATCCGTCGGTCAGGACGGTCACGGCCTCGGTCAGCTCGATCGCGGCCACTTCCTTCTCGGTGTAGAAGTGGCGCGACTCCTCCAGGGCGCTGAGCTGGATGATCCGCTCGACGCTCTCGCCGGCGGCGATGGCGTCCTTGGTGTGCATGTCCAGGCAGAACGCGCAGTGGTTCAGCTGCGAGGCGCGGATCTTGACCAGTTCGATCAGGGCCGGGTCCAGGCCCTTCCTCGCGGCCATCTCCAGGCCCACGATCGCCTTGTAAACCTCGGGTGCGTGCTTGGCCCAGCCCATGCGGGGGGTGTGCTCGGGTGCGTGTGCGGTGGTGTCTTCGTACGTGGTGGTCATGTCTCCACTTTAAGAAGCAGGCGGCCCGCCCGTATGGTCCATATCCATGACGGAATCATGGGCCACTTCCGAGAACGGGACGGGTGGCGCGGGCGGCGGTGCCGGTGCCGATTTCGGCGCTGACCTGCATCTGGACCTCTCCGCCGGGCGCGGCGTGCGCGCCGGGCTCGTCGACGCGCTGCGCGAGGCCGCGCGCAGCGGGCGGCTGGCGCCCGGGACCCGGCTGCCGTCCTCGCGCTCCTTCGCCGCCGACCTCGGGATCGCGCGGAACACGGTCGCGGAGGCGTACGCCGAGCTCGTCGCCGAGGGCTGGCTGACGGCCCGCCAGGGCTCGGGCACCCGGGTCGCGGAACGGGCCCGGCCGCTGCGGCCCGCCGGGTCCGCCCGGGTCCGCCACCCCTCGCCCCGGCGGCACTCGTACAGCCTGGTGCCCGGCACCCCGGACCTGGGCGCCTTCCCGCGGGCCGCCTGGCTGACGGCGGCCCGGCGGGCGCTGACGGACGCGCCGAACGAGGCCTTCGGGTACGCGATCGACGCGCGCGGCCGGGTGGAGCTGCGGGAGGCGCTCGCCGGGTACCTGGCGCGGGCGCGCGGGGTGTACGCGGACCCGGAGCGGATCGTGCTGTGCGCGGGGTTCGCGCACGCGCTGATGCTGCTGGCGGGGGTGCTGCGGGCGCGCCGGGTACGGGACGTGGCGGTGGAGGGGTACGGCCTCTACATGCACCGGGACACGCTGACGCGGGCGGGGCTGCGGACCCGGCCGCTGGCGGTGGACGACGCGGGCGCCCGGACGCAGGACCTGTCGGGGCCGGTGGGCGAGGGCGCCGGGGCGGTGCTGCTGACCCCCGCGCACCAGTTCCCCACCGGGGCGGCGCTGACCCCGGCCCGCCGGGCGGCGGCGGTCGACTGGGCCCGGAGCACGGGCGGGCTGATCGTGGAGGACGACTACGACGGGGAGTTCCGCTACGACCGCCAGGCGGTGGGCGCGTTGCAGGGCCTGGATCCGGACCGCGTGGTGTACCTCGGCACGGTGAGCAAGTCGCTCGCGCCGGGGCTGCGGATGGGGTGGATGGTGGTGCCGCCGGGGCTGCTGGACGAGGTCGTCGCGGCGAAGGGGAAGACCGACTGGACGTCGAGCGCCCTGGACCAGCTGACGCTGGCGGAGTTCATCCGGTCCGGGGCCTACGACCGGCACGTGCGCGGGATGCGGCTGCGGTACCGGCGGCGCCGGGACGAACTGGTCGCGGCGGTTTCCGGCCGGGTGGCGGTGTCGGGCGTCGCGGCGGGCCTGCACGCGGTGCTGGACCTCCCGGCGGGGACCGAGGCCGCGGCCCTGCGGGCCGCGGCCTGGCAGGACCTGGCGGTGGTGCCCCTGTCCTTCTTCGCCCACCCGGACGCGGAGCTCCCCCGGCGGGAGGCGCTGGTGGTCGGCTACGGCACCCCGCCCACGAGCGCCTGGTCGGCGACCCTGACGGCCCTGCTCGCCGCTCTGCCGTAGGGGGTGTCCGCACGGTCCTGCCTGACCCGCGGCGTCCGGTGCGGCCCCTCGCCGCACCGGGGCGAACCCCGCGCCTCAGGCGTCGACGGGGCCGGGACGCGCCGGCTCCGGCTCCGGGTTCGGGTTCGGCGGTTCGCCGAAGCGGGCCAGGGCCAGGGCGCCGGCCACCGCCACCGCGAAGCCGAGGACCGCCAGCCAGGCCAGGCCCTCGCGGGTGCGGTCGCCGAGCCAGACCACGCCCACCACCGCCGGGCCGATCGTCTCGCCGAGCACCATGCCCGCCGTGGCCACCGTCACCGAGCCGCGCTGGAGCGCCGAGGTGAGCAGGAGGAACGCCGCGCCGCCGCCCAGCAGGAGTGCGTACAGCGCCGGGTTCGCGAACGACGCGAGCGAGACGTCGTCGATGAGGCGGACCGCCACCTCCACCACCCCGAACCCCGTCCCCGCCGCCAGACCGAGGACCAGCGCCCGCGTCGGGTCCGGGAGCCCCCCGGCCACCGCCCCCACCAGCAGCACCAGTACCGCCACTCCCAGCAGCCCCAGTTTCAGCGCGAACGAACCCGTCCCCGAGCCCTCCTCGCCCGACGCCAGCGCCAGCATCGCCAGCCCCGCGCACACCATCCCCACCGCGCCCCACTCGGCCCCGCTCAGCCGTACGTGCAGCAGCCGAGCCGAGACCACCGCCGTCACCGCGAGGCTCGCCGCCAGCGCCGCCCCCACCGTGTAGATCGGGAGGTTCCGCAGCGCCACGATCTGGAGGACGAACCCGGCCGCGTCCAGCCCCAGGCCCGCCACGTACCGCCACTGCCGGGCCGCCCGCAGCAGCAGCGCGGTGTCCAGCCCGGACCCGGTCCCCGGCTCCGCCGCCCGCGCGGCCATCGCCTGGAGCACCGACGCCGTACCGAAACAGACCGCCGCACCGAGCGCGCAAACCATCCCAAGGAGCACGAAATGACTCTAGATCATGGAGGTCATGCGGGGGTTTCGACGGCCGGATTCCATCGCTTCGCCGCCCCGTTCTAGTCTGTCCGCCATGGACGACAGCAGTACGAGCAGCAGCAACACCACCGGCACCACCCGACGCCGCATGCGCTCCGGCGGCGTCGCCCTCGGCGGCATGGGCCTGCTCGCCGCCGCCCTCGTGGCCTGCGGCAGCAGCAGCGAGCCCGACAAGCGCTGCGCGGACCGCGTCACCCTGGAGAAGCTGAACACCAAGGAGTGCAAGAGCGGCGGCCGCGGCGCGTACTACTACGGCGGCTCCAGCGCCTCCAACAACCGCGTCAGCGGCGGCAGCTTCGACAAGTCCGCCGTCACCCGCGGCGGCATCGGCGGCAGCCACAAGAGCTCCTCGGGCGGCTGATCCAGCGTGCAGCGCCACACCATCGAGCCGCGCCCCGACTGGCAGAAGACCGTCGAGGAGCAGGGGCTGATCTACCCCCTCACCCGCTACCCCGACGACTCCCTGCGCCCCTACTGGGACGAGAGCGCGTACTACTCCTTCTCGCTCCCCGAGGTGGAGGCGCTGGAGAACGTCGTCGAGGAGCTGCACGCCATGTGCCTGGCCGCGGCCGCGCACATCGTCGAGCACGACCGCTTCGCCGACCTCGGCATCACCGATGCGCGCCTCGCGCGGCTCATCGCCGAGTCCTGGCGCCGGCGCGCCGAACAGCCCTCCCTCTACGGCCGGTTCGACCTGCGCTACGACGGCTCCGGCAGCCCGGCCAAGATGCTGGAGTACAACGCCGACACCCCGACCTCCCTCGTGGAGGCGGCCAGTCCGCAGTGGTTCTGGATGGAGGAGCGCTTCCCCGGCGCCGACCAGTGGAACTCCCTCCACGAGCGGCTCGTCGAAGCCTGGCGCCGGCAGGCGGAACTGCTGCCGCCCGGCCCGGTCCACTTCGCGCACTCCGAGACGGACGAGCTCGGCGAGGACCTGATGACGGTCGCCTACCTCCAGGAGACCGCCGAGCAGGCGGGCCTGGCGACCGTGGAGCTGTCCGTCGAACAGATCGGCTGGGACAGCCTGTCGGGCCGGTTCGTCGACCGGGGGCTCGGCTTCATCCGCAGCTGCTTCAAGCTCTACCCGTGGGAGTGGCTGGCCACCGACACGTTCGGCCCGCAGGTCCTCGGCACGTACGACCACGGCGGCGGCTCCGGGACCACCACCTGGATCGAGCCGCTGTGGAAGATGCTGCTGTCCAACAAGGCGCTGCTGGCGATCCTGTGGGAGCTCTTCCCGGAGCACCCGAACCTGCTGCCCGCCTACCTCGACGGCCCGCGCGAGCTCGCGGAGACCACCGGGTACGCGGCGAAGCCGCTGCTGGGCCGCGAGGGCGCCGGGGTCACCCTGCACCCGGCCGGCGGCGACGAGCCGTTCACGCCGGCCGAGGGGGAGACGTACGTCTTCCAGGGCCTGGCCCCGCTCCCCGACTTCGACGGCAACCGCGTGGTGCTCGGCGCCTGGGTCGTCGAGGAGGAGGCGGCGGGCCTGGGCATTCGCGAATCGGCGGGCCCGGTCACGGACGAGTACGCCCGCTTCCTGCCCCACGTCATCCTCTAGCGGTTCGCGCAGGTGATCTTGAAGCCGTTGTCGGCGCCTGCCGTCCAGCCCTTCACGTAGGCGTCGGATCGCGTCTGGCTCTGGTCCGGCTCGGGCGGCTTGCCGGCGCAGTCCGTCTTGCCCGCCTGCCTGCCGGCCGAGAACCCGGCCGCGTAACCCTGCTCGAAGTCCTTCTTGGGCGACTGCGGGGCCGGGGGAGTGCCCGCCGGCCCGACCTTGCAGTTCACGAAGACGAACTGCTGGTCCTCGTTCACCGCGAGGACGGTGTAGTCGACGTTCTTCTGGAACCGCTGCACGCGGAAGTTCCCGTCCGCGTCGATGTTCAAGGGCTCGGTGGATTCACCGTCGTTGAGGTTGCGCGGGGGCGTGAATCCCTCGCCGGTGATGATGACGGACATCCCGTTCGGGGCGGGGGTGACCGTACAGCTGGCGGCGGGCGCCGCCGCGGCGGTGGGCGGTGCGAGTGCGGCGACGCCGCCGAGTGCGACGCAGGAGGTCAGGACGGCGCAGATCAACGTGCGTCGGTTGCGTCGGTGCATGAGTGCTCCCATCGGAGGTCGGCCCGGAATGATCAGGGGCGCGCACCCGCAAGGGTCCTTCCATCGTCCGGCGGACCGCACACGCTGTCCACCGCGGCGGCGTGCACGGCCGGGACCAGCGCGAGCCCGGCCGTGCACGCCGTCGAAACGCCGCCGAACGCCGTCAGGCGGCCAGCACCTCCCGCAGCTGGTCCAGGCCCCAGTCCAGGTCCTCCTTGCTGATCACCAGCGGGGGTGCGATGCGGATCGTCGCCCCGTGGGTGTCCTTGACGAGCACACCCCGCTCCATCAGCCGCTCGGAGATCTCCCGGCCCGTGCCGTGCGCCGGGTCGATGTCGACACCCGCCCACAGCCCGCGCCCGCGTACGGCGGTCACCGAGCCGCCGACCAGCAGGTTCAGCTCCCGGTGCAGGTGGTCGCCGAGCTCGGCGGCGCGCTGCTGGTGCTCGCCGGAGCGCAGCATCGCGATCACCTCCAGGGCGACCGCGCAGGCCAGCGGGTTGCCGCCGAAGGTGGAGCCGTGCTCGCCGGGCCGGAACACCCCGAGCACGTCCCGGTCGGCGATGACGGCCGAGACCGGGACCACGCCGCCGCCCAGCGCCTTGCCGAGGATGTACACGTCCGGTACGACGTCCTCGTGCTCGCATGCGAAGGTCTTGCCGGTCCGGCCCAGACCCGACTGGATCTCGTCCGCCATGAACAGGACGTTCCGCTCGCGCGTGAGCTCCCGTACGCCCTGGAGGTAGCCGGCGGGCGGCACCAGTACCCCGGCCTCGCCCTGGATCGGCTCCAGCAGCACGGCCACGGTGTTCGCCGTGACGGCCGCCGCCAGCGCGGTGAGGTCCCCGTACGGAACGATCTCGAACCCGGGGGTGTAGGGCCCGTAGTGGTCGCGCGCCTCGTGGTCCGTCGAGAAGCTCACGATGGTCGTCGTACGGCCGTGGAAGTTGTTGGCCGCGACCACGATCTTGGCCTGCCCGTCCGGGACGCCCTTGACCTCGTAACCCCACTTGCGGGCGGTCTTCACCGCCGTCTCCACGGCCTCCGCGCCCGTGTTCATCGGCAGCACCATCTCCTTGCCGCACAGCGCGGCGAGCTCGCTGCAGAAATCGGCGAACCGGTCGTGGTGGAAGGCCCGCGAGGTGAGGGTGACCCGCTCCAGCTGCGCCTTGGCCGCATCGAGCAGACGGCGGTTGCCGTGGCCGAAGTTGAGCGCCGAGTAGCCCGCGAGCATGTCCAGGAACCGGCGGCCTTCCACGTCCGTCATCCACGCGCCTTCCGCGGACGCCACGACGACGGGCAGCGGGTGGTAGTTGTGCGCGCTGTGCGCCTCGGCGGAGCGCAGGGCTTCAGCAGTTGTCGACACGGGGTCTCCGATCGTCGGGGGCGGGCGTGATGGAGGTGACGGGGCTGATGGAGGCGACGGGGGTGTCGTCACCTGCGTCACGTCACCTTGTATACGGCTATACGTCGCTCGTATACCGGACGGGGAAACCTTTCTTGTGGACCGCCCGCTAAGGTGAGCGGTACGCACGGCGACTGGCGTACGGAGAACCAACTCCGGGGGAGTCGTGCGCGCACGACCGCATACAGGGCCGCTCGCCTGGGCCTCGCGGGGACGAGATCTGACATCGACCCCGGAGGAGCCGCCATGAGCGCGAGCCGCCACCCCGCCCTGACCGCCGCCGACCCCGAGCTGGCGTCCTTCGTCGCCGCCGAGGAAACGCTTCAGGCGGAGACACTGCGCCTGATCCCGAGCGAGAACTACGTGTCCGCCGCCGTGCTCGAAGCCTCCGGCACGGTGCTGCAGAACAAGTACAGCGAGGGTTACCCGGGCCGCCGCTACTACGAGGGCCAGCAGAACATCGACCGCGTCGAGGCGCTGGCCGTCGAGCGGGCGAAGGGCCTGTTCGGGGTGGACCACGCCAACGTCCAGCCGTACTCCGGCTCTCCGGCGAACCTCGCGGTGTACCTGGCCTTCGCGAAGCCGGGCGACACGGTGATGGGCATGGCCCTGCCGATGGGCGGCCACCTGACGCACGGCTGGGGGGTCTCGGCGACGGGGTCCTGGTTCCGCGGCGTGCAGTACGGGGTGTCCGCCGGGACGGGGCTGATCGACTACGACGCCGTGCGCGAACTCGCGCTGGCCGAGCGCCCGAAGATCATCTTCTGTGGCGGTACGGCGCTCCCGCGCACGATCGACTTCGAGGCGTTCGCCTCGATCGCCCAGGAGGCCGGCTCGGTCCTCGTCGCCGACGTGGCCCACATCGCGGGCCTGATCGCGGGCGGGGCACACCCGTCGCCGGTCGGGCACGTGGACGTGGTCTCCACGACCACGCACAAGACGCTGCGCGGGCCGCGGGGCGCGATGCTGATGTGCCGCGAGGAGCACGCGAAGGCCATCGACAAGGCGGTCTTCCCGGGCCTCCAGGGCGGCCCGCACAACCAGACGACGGCGGGCATCGCGGTGGCCCTGCACGAGGCGGCGCAGCCGTCGTTCGTGACGTACGCGCACGCGGTGGTCGCCAACGCGAAGGCGCTGGCGGAGGCGCTGCTGGCCCTGGGCTTCGACCTGGTGTCGGGCGGTACCGACAACCACCTGATCCTGATGGACCTGACCTCGCGGGGGGTGCCGGGCAAGGTGGCGGCCAAGGCGCTGGACCGCGCCGGGATCGTCGTGAACTACAACACGGTCCCGTTCGACCCCCGCAAGCCGTTCGACCCGTCCGGCATCCGCATCGGCACCCCGTCGCTGACCTCGCGGGGCCTGGGGACGGACCACATGCCGCTGGTGGCGGACTGGATCTCCCGAGCCGTGGACGCCGCGGCGAAGCAGGACGAACCGGCCCTGGCGGCCATCCGCACCGAGGTGGCGGACCTGATGTCGGCCTACCCGGCCCCGGGCCTGCCGCTGTCCTGACCGGCCCCCCGACCGGTCTCCCGACCGGCCCCCCGAACCGTCTTCCGACCCGTCCCACCCCCGGGGCTCCGCCCCGGGGGTTTCGGACAGGTGCGGACCGCCGCGGCCGCCGCACCTGAGAGAATGAAGCCATGGCTTCTGATCGTCCTCGCGCGCTCTCCGGCATCCAGCCCACCTCCGGCTCGTTCCACCTCGGGAACTACCTCGGAGCCATCCGCCAGTACGTCGCCTTGCAGGAGACGCACGACGCGTTCTACATGGTCGTCGACCTGCACGCGATCACCGTGCCGCAGGATCCGAAGGACCTGCGCGCCAACACCCGGCTCTCCGCCGCGCAGCTGCTCGCCGCAGGTCTCGACCCGGACCGCTGCACGCTCTTCATCCAGAGCCACGTCCCCGAGCACGCACAGCTCGGCTGGGTCATGAACTGCATCACCGGCTTCGGCGAGGCCAGCCGGATGACCCAGTTCAAGGACAAGTCCGCCAAGGGCGGCGTCAACAACGCCACCGTCGGCCTGTTCACGTACCCGATCCTCCAGGTCGCCGACATCCTGCTGTACCAGGCCAACGCGGTGCCCGTCGGCGAGGACCAGCGCCAGCACATCGAGCTGACCCGCGACCTGGCCGAGCGCTTCAACCAGCGCTTCGGCCCGACCTTCACGCTCCCGGCCGCGCACATCGTCAAGGAGGTCGCGAAGATCTACGACCTCCAGGACCCCTCGATCAAGATGTCGAAGTCGGCGTCCTCCCCCAAGGGCCTGATCAACCTCCTCGACGAGCCCAAGGTCACCGAGAAGAAGATCAAGAGCGCGGTCACCGACACCGAGGCCGAGGTCCGCTTCGACACCGAGAACAAGCCCGGCGTCAGCAACCTGCTCACGATCTACTCCACCCTCACGGGGGAGTCGATCCCGGCCCTGGAGGCCCGCTACGAGGGCAAGGGCTACGGCGCGCTCAAGACGGACCTGGCCGGCGTGATGGTCGATTTCGTCACACCGTTCAAGCAGCGCACCCAGGAGTACCTGGACGACCCGGAGACCCTGGATTCCATCCTGGCCAAGGGCGCGGAGAAGGCCCGCGCGGTCGCCGCCGAGACCCTGGCGCAGGCCTACGACCGCCTCGGTCTGGTGCCCGCGAAGCACTGACCGCCGGAGGCCCTGGCAATCCGGGGGGTGCTGGCCCCACACTGGGTCGGCAGGACCCGTACGCAACCCGTACACACCAGACGACGGAGGAGACATACGTGGGGACCGTAACGCTCGGCGTTTCGATCGCGGTCCCGGAGCCGTACGGCAGCCAGCTCCAGCAGCTGCGCGCCGGCTTCGGGGACGTTGCCGCGCACGGCATCCCCACGCATGTCACCCTCGTCCCGCCCACCGAGGTGGAGGCGGACCGGCTGCCGGAGATCAGGGCCCACCTGGCCGAGGTCGCGTCCGCCTTCGGCCCCTTCGGGATGCGCCTGGCGGGCACCGGAACGTTCCGCCCGCTCTCTCCGGTCGTCTTCGTCCAGGTCGTCGAGGGCGGTACGGGCTGCACCCGGCTCCAGGGCCTGGTCCGCGACCCGGACGGGCCGCTCAGCCGCGAGCTGGCGTTCCCGTACCACCCGCACGTCACGGTCGCCCACGGCATCTCCGAGGAGGCGATGGACCTGGCGTTCGCCACCCTCGCCGACTACGCGGCGCAGTGGACGTGCACCGGCTTCGCGCTCTACGAGCAGGGCTCGGACGGGGTCTGGCGCAAGCTGCGCGAATACCCTTTCGGCACGGGCCCGATCGCCGGGGTCCCGGCGCAGCTGGGCTCACCGGTCGATGAGGCGGCGCAGGCCGCGGGCCCCGCGGGCGAGACGGCCGTACGGCGCTCCTGACGCAGCGGCCTGAGGGTCTGGCGGGCGTGGAAGCGGAGCGTACGCAGGAGCAGGGTGGGGAAGGAACAGCCCGTCGGAAGCGCTTCGCGAAAAGTCACAATCGACGACCGTAGCGCCCGGACCGGATAATCCCGGCTATTTCCGTCGGCTCATTTACCGTGACTCCATGGACTGGCTGACGAAACTCCCGGTGATCGGCCCGCTCGTGGTCCGGTTGATGAGGACCCACGCCTGGCGCGCCTACGAGCGCCTCGACCGGGTCCACTGGAGCCGGCTCGCCGCCGCGATCACCTTCATCAGCTTCATCGCGCTCTTCCCGCTGATCACCGTGGCCGCCGTCATCGGCGTCGCACTGCTCAGCCAGGAGCAGCTGGACCGGCTTCAGAAGAACCTCACCGAGCAGGTCCCCGGCATCTCCGACCAGCTCGACATCAACGGCCTCGTCGCCAACGCGGGCACGGTCGGGCTCGTCGCCGCCGCCCTGCTGCTCGTCACCGGCATCGGGTGGGTCGGCTCGATGCGGGACTGCCTGCGCGCGGTGTGGGAGAAGGACGACGAGGACCTGGGGAACCCCATCGTCCGCAAGGGCAAGGACGCGCTCGTGCTCGTCGGCCTCGGCGGAGTGGGCCTGGCCTCGGCGGCGGCCTCGATCCTGGGCTCCAGCGCGGTCGGAAAGTTCGGCGGCTGGCTGGGCGTGCCGCAGCACGGCGCGGGCGGCGCGCTCCTGCGCGCCGGCGCCTTCCTCGTCGGCGTCGTCGCCGCCTTCCTGATCCTGCTGTACGTGCTGACCCTGCTGCCCGGCGTGGAACCGCCGCGCCGCCACCTGATCCAGGCCGCCCTCCTCGGCGCGGCCGGCTTCGAACTGCTGAAACTGCTGCTCAGCGGCTATATGCGCGGGGTCGCCGCGAAGAGCATGTACGGGGCCTTCGGCGTGCCCGTCGCCCTGCTGATCTGGATCAACCTCATGGCGAAGCTGCTGCTGTACTGCTCCGCCTGGACGGCCACCCGCGCCGACGCGGACGGCGACGGCGCGCAGAGCCCGGAGGAACCGGAGGAGCCGGTGGGCCCGGAGGACCCGGAGAAGCGGGCGGGCGGGACGGCCGGGAAGGCCCAGGACACCTAGGCCGTGTCCTTTGGATCAGGCCGGGCCTACGACACCTCGCCGCCGCCGCCGCCACCACCGCCACCGGCGCGGCGGCCGCGCGGCCCACGCGGCCAGCGCCGGTTGACCGCGTACGCCCCGCCCGCGATCACGGCCAGCGCCCCGCCCGCGACCCCGAGCGCAGTGCCGACACCGCCGCCCGCGCCCTCACCGGCCGCCGAGGAGTTGTTCTCGTGCGACTGGGCGGGGGAGCCGAGCGAGGAGGTGTCCGCGCTCTTCGGCGGGACCAGCTCGCCCACCGGCTTGACCTTGCCGATCGCCGCGAACCCCCAGTCGAACAGGTTGGCCGTCTCCTCGTAGACCGAGTTCAGCCCGCCCGAGGCCGGGTTCATCACCGTGACCAGCAGCTTCTTGTTGCCCTGCTGCGCCGCGCCGGTGAAGGTCGACCCGGCCATGGTCGTGTTGCCGTTCTTCACCCCCGCGATGCCCTTGTACGGGGAGAGCCCGCCGGAGCCCGTCATCAGCCGGTTGGTGTTCTGGATCTCGAAGTACTCCCGCGGCTTCCCGGGCTCCTGCCGCCCCGGGAACTTCGCCTCCGCCGTCCCGCAGTACTCCCGGAAGTCCTGCTTCTGCAGCCCGGAGCGGGCGATGAGGGTGAGGTCGTACGCGCTCGACACCTGCTCCGGGGCGTCGTACCCGTCCGGCGACACCACGTGCGTGTCGAGGGCCTGGAGCTCCTCGGCGTGCGCCTGCATGTCCTTGACGGTCTTGTCGATGCCGCCGTTCATGGCGGCCAGCACGTGCACGGCGTCGTTCCCGGACCGCAGGAACACCCCGAGCCACAGGTCGTGCACCGAGTACTCGTGGTCCTCCTTGACCCCGACGAGGCTGGAGCCCGCGCCGACGCCCTCCATCTCCTGCTGGGTGACCTTGTGGACCTGGTCCTTCGGGAGGCTCGGCAGCACCGTGTCCGCGAAGAGCATCTTCAGGGTGGAGGCCGGGGGCAGCCGCCAGTGCGCGTTGTTGGCGGCCAGCACCTCGCCGGTCTCGGCGTCGGCCACGATCCACGAACGCCCCGTCAGGTTCGCCGGCAGCGCGGGCGCCCCGGCGAGGGGGTTCACCTGCACCCCCGGCTTGCCGAGCAGGGCCCCGCCGACGGTGGACATCGACGCCGGCGGCGCGGCCGCGGCCGGGGTCTTGGGCGGCTGCGCTTTCCCGTCCGACGGCGGAGCGGGCGCGGCGTGCGCGGGCACCACGAGCATCGCGGGGACCAGCAGCCCGGCGGAAAGGACCGTCAGCGCGGTCTTCTTGGCAGACACGCAGGTGAAAGTACATCCCGATCGGCTGTCCGCAGTCAGGGACCGGCCAACATGGCCGAACCACCGCCGGTACAGCCCACCCCGACGCGTCCGTCCTGGGGACCGAACCGATACTGGGGGCATGAAACTCAGCCGCGCCGTCTCCTGGTTCCTGCTCGCCTTCGGAGTGTGGAGCTGGTTCATCTGGGCAACTTTCGTCCGGAACCTGTGGAAGGACGCCAGTGGTCTGGCATTCGACGCGGCGGGCGAGCCGACGGCCTACTTCTGGGTACACCTTCTCTTGGCCATCGCCTCCTTTCTCCTGGGGACGGCCGTTGGTGTGATCGGGTTGCGCGGAGTCCTCGCGCTGCGGCGTGAATCACGCCGGGGTCCGGAGGCGTGAAGGTCCTGCTCTTCGCGGTGATCGCGCTGGTGGTCCTGGCCCTGCTGGTGCTGGTCCACCGCTGGCTGTGGGTCCGGCTGGTCCGCGATACGACGCGCCCGGGCGCCGCGGCGCGCCGCATCGGGACGGCCCTCGCCTTCACGCTGCCGCTCCTCTCGCTGGCCGCCCTCACCTCGGGCCGCGCCGGCGCCCCCTTCTGGCTCCAACAGTCCGTGGCCTGGCCGGGTTACATGTGGCTGGCGGTCCTCCTGTACCTGTCCCTGGCGATGCTGGTGGCGGAGCCCGTCCGGGCGTTCCTGCTCCGCCGGACGCCTACCGGCATCGCCGGCCACGTCCAGCCCCGCGGGCGTTCGAGGCGCGGGGGGTCCCCCCAGCGCAGCGAGGGGGAGGGTCCGGGGGCAGAGCACCCGGGCCTTCCCGGGTCCGGGGGAGGTGGAAGGGCGGGTGGGGGACCGGCCCCGCAGGGCGCCCCCGCCACCGACCCGGCCACCCTGGCCCCGCCGACGCAAGCCCCCGCCGGAGCGCCCCCGGCGACGCAGGCCCCAGGCACCCCGGCGCAGGCCTCGGCCGCAGCCCCGGCGGCGCAGGCCCCGGCCGCAGCGGCCGAGCCGGCCGAAGCCCCGGCCGAAGCCCCCGGCGGAGCCACCCGCCGCCAGTTCGTCGCGCGAGCGGTCGGCGGCGCCGCCGCCCTCGCGGCCACCGGAACCGTGGCCACCGGCACGTACGGAGTTCTCCGCGGCCCCCGCGTCAAGCGCGTCCGGGTCCCCCTCGCCAAACTGCCCCGCGCGGCGCACGGCTTCCGCATCGCCGTGGTCAGCGACATCCACCTCGGCCCGATCCTCGGCCGCGCCCACACCACCCGCATCGTCGAGACGGTCAACCGCACCCAGCCCGACCTCATCGCCATCGTCGGCGACCTCGTGGACGGCAGCGTCCAGGACCTCGGCAGCGCCGCCGAGCCCCTGCGCCGGCTCTCCGCCCGCCACGGCTCGTACTTCGTCACCGGCAACCACGAGTACTTCTCCGGCGCCCAGCAGTGGATCGACCACGTCCGCGAGCTCGGCCTCACCCCCCTGGAGAACGCCCGCCGCGCCCTCCCGTACTTCGACCTCGCCGGCGTCAACGACGTCCAGGGCGAGACGGAGGGCCACGGTCCGGACTTCACGGCCGCGCTCGGCGACCGCGACCCGGCCCGCGCCGCCGTACTCATGGCCCACCAGCCGGTCGTCATCCACGACGCCGTCCGCCACGGCGTCGACCTCCAGCTCTCCGGCCACACCCACGGCGGCCAGCTCTGGCCCGGCAACTACCTCGCCGAACTCGCCAACCCCACCGTCGCCGGGCTGGAGCGCTACGGCGACACCCAGCTCTACGTCTCGCGCGGCGCGGGCGCCTGGGGCCCGCCGGTCCGGGTCGGGGCCCCGTCCGACATCACGGTCGTCGAACTCGCCTCATACCAGGCCTGACCGGGCGCAAGCGGTAACGACCCGCCGTGAATCGGCCTTCCCGAGGCTGAAATTCCGTGATGGGATGACCGTTAATCGGACATGGGGATCCGGTGGGCGAGTCAAACCATGGCATTTTCATGGGTGGGGTGGGGTCAAGGGTGAAGTCTGTCCGCTCGAAGGTCATCGCGGCGGGGCTGGTGATCGGCGTGGCCGGTGTCGGCGCCTGGCAGCTGCTTCCGGAGGAGGGCCGCGGCAGCGGGACCGCCCTGCGGGTCGGGACGAGCGACGTGGTCTCGTCCCTCGACCCCGCCGGGGCGTACGACGCCGGCTCCTGGGCCCTCTTCAGCAACGTCTACCAGTCGCTGCTGTCCATCAAGTCCGGCTCCGACACCCCCGTCCCGGACGCGGCCTCCGCCTGCAAGTTCACCGGCGCGCAGCTCACCACGTACCAGTGCGAGCTCCGCCCCGACCTGAAGTTCGCCGGCGGGCGCTCCGTCACCGCCGAGGACGTCAAGCACTCCTTCGACCGGATCAAGGCGATCAACTCCGACCAGGGTCCGGCGCCGCTGTTCAACACGCTGCAGTCGGTCAAGGCCGAGGGCCTCACCGTCACCTTCACGCTCTCCACGCCGGACGCCACCTTCCCCTTCAAGATCGCGACGGGCGCCGCCTCGATCGTCGACAAGGAGAAGTACCCGGCGAAGAGCCTCCGCGAGGACGGCAAGGTCGACGGCTCCGGCCCGTTCACCCTGGGCGCGTACGAGGCCGGCACCAGCGCCGAGCTCAAGCCGAACCCGGCCTACCGCGGCCAGTCCAAGCAGCCCGCCAAGACGGCCGTCACCGTCCGGTACTACAAGGACTCCGCCCAGCTGAACCAGGCCTGGACCGGCCACCAGGTCGAGGTCGCCCACCGCGACATGCCGCCGGAGGTGCTCGCCGGGCTCAACCCGGGGCTGAAGGACACCAAGTACCAGGCCTCGGGCGGTTCCGAGACCCGCAGCCTGGTCTTCAACGTCCGCCCCGGCTCCACGGCCGCCCCGCTCGCCGTACGCCAGGCGATCGCCGCCGTCATCGACCGCTCCAAGGTGGCCGCCGAGATCCACCGCGGCACGGTGACCCCGCTCTACTCCCTCGTCCCGGCCGGCATCTCCTCGCACAGCACCCCGTTCTTCGACACGTACCCGGCGCCCAACGGCGCCACCGCGAAGAAGCTGCTCAAGGACGCCGGGATCACCGCCCCGGTCTCCCTCACCCTCGGCGTGAACACGCGCGGTCCGAACGTCGCGGAGGCCGACGAGATCGCGAAGCAGCTCACGGCCACCGGGCTCTTCCAGATCAAGATCAAGGCCGTCGAGCAGTGGGCCGACTTCCAGAAGGCCTACGCGGCCGGTGAGTTCGACGCGTACACCATCGGCTGGATCGCCGACTTCCCGGACGCGGACAACTTCCTCGCCCCGCTCGTCGGCGCCGACTCCAGCATGAACAACGGCTTCTCCGACAAGGCCGTCGACGGCCTCATCGCCCGGACCCAGTCCTTCTCGGACCGCGGCCAGGCCGCCGCCGACTTCCGCGAGCTCCAGAAGCTGGTCTCCCAGCAGGTCCCGATGCTGCCCATCTGGCAGAAGAAGGACTACGTGATGTCCCGCGACTCCGTCTCCGGCGCCCAGTACCTCTCCGACGGCACCGGGGTCTGGCGCCTGTGGGAGCTCAACTGGCTGTAGCCGCTGCGCCCGCCGGCCGCTACCCGCGGCCGGCGTCGGAGCCGGTGTCGGAGCCGGTGCCGGCCTCGGGGTCGAAGTCGGCGTCCGGGTCGGAGGCCCGCTTCTTCTTCGACACCACCGTCTGCGCCATCCCCGGCAGGAAGTCCGCGAACAGCTCGTGGACCTCGCGCACCAGCGGCCGCAGCACCCGGAACCGGGCCAGGACGATGCCCCGCGTCGTCAGCTGGGCGCCGCGCTCCGCGAGCCGCCGCGTCTTCTCGCTGTTCGGGGACCGGTCGAAGACCCAGTACAGGACGAGCCCCATCTGCGAGAGCCACATCAGCTCCGGCAGTACGTCGGCCAGTTCGGCCGGGACCTTCGTCTTCGCGCCGCCCAGCACCTCGCGGTGCATGTCGATCGCCGCCTTGCGGGCGGGTTCCGATTCGGGGGAGAAGGGGCTGAGCGGGCTCTCGGGGTCCGCCGCGTTCTTGAAGAACTGTGAGGCGAACTCGTGGTACGGCGCCGCGATGTCGAGCCAGCTCGTCAGCACACCCGCGAGCCGCTTCTGCAGATCGGTCTCGCTGTCGAGGATGGGCCGGACCGCGGCCTGGTGCGCGGCGCCGATCCGGTCGTAGAACCCCTGGACCAGGTGTTCCTTCGACTCGAAGTAGTAGTAGGCGTTGCCGACCGAGACCCCTGCCTCCTTGGCGATGGCCCGCATGGTCGTCTTGTCGAAGCCGCGCTCCTGGAAGAGACGGAGCGCGGTTTCGAGGATGAGCGTGCGGGTCTGCTCGCTCTTGGGAGCCTTCTGATCAGTCACGGTGTACGAGCCTATCCGGGTACGGAGCAGTGGTCGCCACAGGCCGGGGCCTCCGGCTCCACTTCTCCCTCTGCCCCGGGCTCGGTCCGTACGGCTTGGCGCCATGCGGAGGCCGTGTACATGGCGGCCCGGGCGAAGGGCCGGCCCGCCGGGGTGGCGAGCCAGTTCGCCTTCGGCCGGTGCTCCGCCAGCGCCCACAGGCACACGATGAAGGCATCGGTCCCGGTCCACACCTGCCCCCCGTCCCCGATGACGGTGATCTCGCGGAGCGTCGACGCGTGGTCGAGCTGCGGGAACTTCCCCTGCGCCGCGAAGGACCCGGCCGGGATCAGCCGCAGCGGCACCAGCCAGCGCTGCCCGAGCAGCCAGTGACGGATGTGCACGCAGAGGGGGCAGTTGGCGTCGTACAGCACGGTCAGGTACCGGGTCGCCTGCGCCGCCGTTGCCGTTGCCGTGGTCATCGCTCAGGCCCCGGCCGGAGCGGTCCACCCCTGCGGGGCGACCGGCGGGGTCTGCTGGCGCTCCATGATCCCGCGGCGGCGCATCTTGTTCAGCACCCACACGTTGCCGAGGTGCATGACGCCGAGGACGAGGAGGACGACGCCGATCTTGACCGACAGGGCCTCGAAGAGCTCGCGGGCCGTTTCGATGCCGACGTCCGAGCGCAGGTAGAGCGTCACGAAGCCGATGTTGACGAGGTAGAACCCCACCACCAGGAGGTGGTTCACGGCGTCCGCGAGCTTCTCGTTCCCGTGCAGGACGTCGGCGATGAAGATGCGGCCGTTTCGGCTGAGCGTACGGGCGACCCAGACGGTCAGCCCGATGCTGATGAGCAGGTAGATGACGTATGCGACGACGGTGAGGTCCATGCCTCAGCCCCCCTTGAACGTGTTCAACTCGTTGGCAGGACTGACTGTAGACCTCTTTTTGAACAGGTTCAAGCGTTCTCGGTGCCGGTGACTTTCTCCAGCAGGTCCGGGTCCACGTACGGCGCCCCGCGCGTCGGCACCGACCGCCAGGCGAGGGGCCAGGTGGTCCCGGAGAGGGCGGGTACGCCGACGTACGCGGAGGCGTTCCGGGTGCGGGAGGTGTAGCGCTGCGTGTACGTCGGCCAGGTCCGGACGCGGGCGGTGTGGGGCGGGAGCAGGAAGTACATCCACCGGTACCCGGTGAGCTCGTAGACGATCGGCCCGGGGGCGTGGTCGGTGAGCCGGCAGAGGCTCTTGGCGACCTCTTCGCCGAGCTGCCCCTGGATCCGGACGGCATCGAAGTGCACGCCGGCGAGCCGCAGCTGGAATCCGGAGTCGGGCACCCAGTCGGGGGCCCAGGGGGGTGGCGGGATTTCCTCGTTCATGCCGCAAGGCTGATGGCTCAGCCGTAGCGTTGAACAGTAGTTGAGTCGTCACGGACGGCGATGCGAGAAGGGCTGTGAACCAGTGGCCGATCCTGTGAACCCGAGTGAACCCCTGCCTTCTGCGCTGCGACGCGGCTTGGGAGCTCAGATCCGCACCCTGCGCGAGAAGAGCGGAGTGTCCCGAACCGAGCTGGGAGGCCGGACCAACTTCTCGGGCTCGGCGATCGGAGCGTTCGAGCGCGGTGACCGGACCATCGATCCGGTGGTCCTGGAAAAGCTTGACGAGCTGCTCACCGCCAACGGCGTACTGAAAGCGGTCGTCCCGTACCTGGAGGAGGAGCGGCACTCGCCGCAGTACAGCAACTTCACGTCCATCGAGGCCAAAGCGGTGAGCCTGTGGGTGTACTCCACGCACATGCTGCACGGGCTCCTACAGACGGAGGCCTATGCGCGCAGGCTGTTCGAGGCGTATCGGCCGACGGTGCCCGCCGAGGAGATCGAAAAGCGGTTAGTCGACCGAGTGGGCAGGCAAAAGCTCCTCTACCGGGATCCGGCACCCGAACTGTGCTTCGTGATCGAACAGTCAGTGCTCCTCCGCAAGACAGGCGGCGAATCCGTATGGCGGGACCAGATCCGCCACCTGCTGGAGGTTGGTCGGCTCCCGCACGTCTGCATCCAGGTGGTGCCCCTGGACTGCGAAGAGCCGGTTGGTTCGGATGGCTCGATGACCCTCGTGGAAGTGCCTCAGTACCGAATGGTTGGCTATGTTGAGGTGCAGGAGCACAGCTGGTTGATCCAGAAGCCCGAGGAGGTCAGCGGGATGGTTCAACGCCATGCGAGCATCCGAGGGTTGGCCCTCACGCCACGGGAGTCGACACACCTAGGGCTTGTCTCTCAGACCAAACTGGGCCGATTTCAGATCGCAGTGGGCAGGCCCCTTGCCCAGCAGATCTCCAGGGCCCGCGGGTCCGTGCACTGCAGGCTCCCCGTCTAATGGGGCGGCCGCAGCAATCGCAGAGCAGCCTGGTGCGGGCGCCTGCGTCCTCAAGGGTCCGAGCCGCCTCGACAGCGGCTTCGAACCAGCCGGCTGCCTCGATCTCTACGGGTGCGTCGGCAAGCAGAAGCTTGCTGTTCCAAAGGCTGAGGCCGGTGACCGTCCGTATCGCACGGACTGCCTCCATTTTCCGGTCTCCTGCTTCTGTCAGCAGCACCCGGAATCCTGGCTCTTCCACACACCCTCCCCGGCCGTCCACGAGCTGTCCGGCAAGTGAACCATCACGGCAACTGCTGAGTGCCGTGGGCGGGTGGACGGTAGGCCCAGCAGGCTATCGCCGGACCCAGATCAGGATGGCGGCGAGGTGGAGGGCGGCTTGGTAAGCCATGGCGAGCTTGTCTGTTCGCATGGCCAGACCTCGCCACTGCTTGAGCCGGTTGATGCATCGTTCAACGGCGTTCCGCTGCTTGTAGGTCTCACCGTCGAAACCCGGTGGCCTGCCTCCGGCACGGCCCCGCTTCAGGCGGTGACCGACCTGGTCAGCGGGCTGGGGAATGACCGCCTTGATGCCGCGTCGACGCAGATGTCCGCGAATGGCGCGGGACGAGTAGGCGCGATCTGCAAGAACAGCGACCGGTCGGGTTCTGGGTCTCCCGATGCCGCTCCGCGGGACCCGGATCCTTGCCATGATGACCTCGAAGGCTGGCGCATCACCGGCCTGACCTGCGGTGACGTGGAAGCCCAGTGGCCGGGCACGGCTGTCGCTGGCCAGATGAACTTTCGTACTCAGGCCGCCGCGGGAGCGTCCGAGTGCATGATGGTCGGGTTCCGACCGGCCGGGCGCCCCCTTTCCTGGCCCCGGCGGCATGCTGGTGGGCCCGGCAGACGGTGGAGTCCACCGACACGGTCCAGCCGATGTCGTCGCCAGCGTCGGCCGCCGTCAGAACGGCGGTGAAGATCCGTTCCCAGGTGCCGTCGACGGCCCACCTGATCAGCCGCTTGTGAGCTGTCTGGAACGATCCCAGTTCGTCCGGCAGGTCTCGCCAAGGCGAGCAGGTGCGGTACTTCCACGCGATGGCCTCAAGAGTGCGGCGGTGGTCAGCCCACCGCCGCCCCCGGACCGGATCGGCCGGCATCAACGGCTCGATCCGAGCCCACATCGCATCAGTAATCACTAATCGGACAGACATGTCCGATCAACTGACCAACCCACCCAAGAGACACGCCCTACAAGAGACACGCCCTAATCGAGCAGCTATTGGGGGAGCGATGAGCACCGAACTGGCGTGGTTCAAGAGCAGCTACAGCGGCGGCTCCGGCGGCGAGTGCGTGGAGGTCGCCCTCGCCTGGGGCAAGAGCAGCTACAGCGGCGGCTCCGGCGGTGATTGCGTCGAGGTGGCGCTGCCCTGGGGCAAGAGCAGCCACAGCGGCGGGGATGGCGGCCAGTGCGTCGAAGTCGCTGGCTGCGCCTCCGCCGTCCACGTCCGCGACTCCAAGGACGTCACCCGCCCCGCCTTCACCGTCGCCACAGCCGCCTGGGCAGCCTTCACGTCCTCCCTGTAGCCGTTCAGCACGGCGGGACCGGCTCGTCCCTCCTCATGTGGGGGCGGTCGGCCGAGAGGATCGCGGACTCGGGGCGGGGCAGCGGGGTGCCGTCGGGGTAGAGGAGGGGGCCTCGGTCCAGGACGAGGCCCGTGTCGGCCCCGCGGCGGGTGGTGTTGGCGGCGGTGACGCGGTTCAGCGGGGCCGGGGTGAGGGTCTGGGTCTCGCGGATGTACGCGACGAAGCTCTCGAAGTCGCGTTGGTGGCGGTACGGGGCCTCGAAGCCGGTCAGCGCCCCGTAGCCGTCGTTCGCCAGGAAGGTGTACGAGGGGGCCGCGAGGCGGTAGGTGCCCGTGAGGCTGAGCGGGGCGCCGTCGATGAATACCTCGGCAGGGTTCACGCGGTCGCCGATCTTCCCCAGGGTGTTGAAGGTGTAGCGGACGTTCTTGGAGACGGCCAGCGGCGCGAAGAGCAGTTCACCACTGGCCGCCGTCGTCCACTGCTGCTCCAGCGCGTCGTGGATCTGCTGCCCGGTCACCGTCGCGCTGACGATCGGGTCCCCGAAGCCGACGGCCCTCCAGGCGCGGCCGAAGGTCACGGCGCCGCCCGAGGCGGCGTCCCGTACGAGATCGCCCGCGATCACGGCCTGGCCGACCCGCGGAGCCGCCGCGACCAGGGCGAGCTGGGCGGGGACGTTGGGGTGGACGTTGGCGTCGTTCTCGGCGTCGGTCGGGCGGCGGCCCGCCCACAGGGCCCAGTCGGCGACGAGGTCGCCCATCGTGCTCTCGCCGGCGGTGTTGCGCGTACGGACGAACGATCCGGTCTGCTTGCCGATCTCGGAGGCGTCACGGGCGGCGGCCTGGCCGGCCCAGTAGTCGACGACCTCCTTGAGGGCGGGGTCGGGGGTGACGTCCCTGGTATTGGGGTGGTTCGTCGACACCGTCAGCTCGCGGACCACCTTCCCGGTCGCGGGGTCGAGGCGGAGGTTGATCTCGTTGATGAGCTGGCCGTAACAGCCCGCCTCGACGAAGGGGCGGGGGACGCCGTTCGGGTCCGGGAGCATCATGTTGAACCGGGTGTGCCAGTGGCCGGTGACGATGGCGTCGATGTCGGGGGAGACGCGCAGCGCCAGGTCGAGGGCGGGACCGGAGGGGTCGGTGCCGCTGTTGAAGTCGGCGCCCGCGACGGCCCCGTCGTGCATGCTCAGGACGATCGCGTTGACCCCCTGGGCCTTGAGCCGGGCCGCGTACCGGTCGGCGGTGGCGACCTCGTCGAGGGTGGCCAGGCCGGGCTGGTAGGAGCCGGGGAAGAGCTCGGCGCCGAGGGCGGTGAGGTGGATGAACCCGATCCGCAACTCCTGCCCCGCGGCCGTCCGTACCGTCTCGATGTTGTACGGGGGCAGGACGGTGCCGGACTGGTCCGCGGAGCGGACGACGTTGGCGCTGTGGAAGCGGAAGCCGGCGCCGTGGAAGCGGACGCCGGAGGAGTCGGTGAAGGTGGCGTCGCGGCCCTCGACGGGGAAGGGGACGCCCTGCTCCATGTGCCGTTGGAGGAAGGCCGGGGACTTGTCGAACTCGTGGTTCCCGGCGGTCGCGAAGTCGAGGCCCATGCGGTTCAGGGCCTCGATGGTGGGCTCGTCGGCGAAGGCGGAGGCGTCGAACTCCCAGCCGGAGAAGGAGTCTCCGGGGGTGAAGAAGAACGAGTTGGCGCGGTCGGCGCGCAGCCGGGCGAGGTGGGCGCCCATGTGGGCGACGCCGCCGACGGTGTACGTACGTCCCCCGTTTCCGGTGATGGTGGCGTTGGCGCCGGGGGCGGCCTGGAGGTATCCGTGCAGGTCGGTGATGTTGAGGAGCTGGACGTCGACGTACTCGGCGGCGGAGGCGGCGTCGCGCGCGTGCTCGGTGGCGTGGGCGGGGACCCCGGTGGCGAAGGTGGCTGCGGCGGTCCCCAGGGCGGTGAGGAAACCCCGCCGCCCGAGGTGGTGTGAACTCCGGTCCGGATGAGCGGTCTTGGCGAGCCTCGTCACGGGGGCATGGTCCCGCGGGACCGGTCCGGTGTCGACGCGCCGTGCCGGGCGCCGGCACCCGGGCCCGCGTCCGGATGGCGGGCCGGCGGGCCGGGTGGCAGCCTGGAGGAGAAGCCGTGGCGCGCCGGGGCCGGGCCACGTGGCGAAACGTACGGCTGCCGCCCGGCCCCGCCGCCACCGGAACCCCCTGAAACCACTGGAACCCCTGGAAAGCACTGTCCGTGTTCGCGGGAGGTGGATCTCCTTGAGCAGGCACGCTTCGCTCACCCGAACCGCTCTGGGCCTCGCCCTGGCCGGCGCCCTGTCGACCGCGCTCGTACCGGTGGCCGCGGCGCCTGCGGCGGCCGTCACCTGCGACGCCGCGGCCAGTACCCGGGCCCCGAGCAGCAGCAACGACACCGCCGTGCGCAACGCGCTGATCTGCCTCATCAACGCCCAGCGCACCCAGCGGGGCCTGCCCGCCCTCACCGTGAACCAGGCCCTGACGACGGCGGCGCAGCAGCATTCGGCCGCCGCCGTGCAGCTGAAGTGGTGGGGTCCGGGCAAGGACTCGCACACCAACCCGCAGACCGGCTCCACACCGCAGAGCCGTATCAAGGCCGCGGGCTACTGCCCGAACCCCAGGTCGTGGGCCGTCGCCGAGATCACGTACACGGGCTGGGGCGGCTCGGGGACCCCGATGGCCGCGGTCAACTGGTGGGTGAACGTCAGCACGTACGGCCACCGCCAGATCGTCCTGGACCCCTCGCTGCGGGAGATCGGAGCCTGGGCCCAGCCGGGCGCGGCGGACCGCGCGGGAGCCGGAGCGAGCCAGGCCGGAACGTACGTCGTGACGTTCGGCCGCTGCCAGCAGTGACCCGCTGCTCCGGCGCGGGCTTGCTGGACGTCACTTCGAGGACGACATCTCGGGCCTCCCGTGGGCTGGGTCGAGAGCTTCATCGGAGGGCGGCGTGACCGTCTCAGGGGCTGTCCGGACGGTTCACCGGATCGGGTGCGGCGGGGGCGACGAAGATCTCGGTCGCCACTTGCGGCCCCCCATGTGGCGGTCGCCGACCGAGGGGTGGAGCAAGGCCGGGGCCGGGGGCGTTGTCAGCGGCGGGTCCTAGGCTTCTGGGCATGGGAATGGTGACGTTCGTCGACGAGACGACCTCCGACGGCCGGGCCGACGGCTGGGAGTTCGAGGTGGCCGAGGAGCGGCTCGCGCTGCGCGAGTTGATCCGGCGCAGGGTCTTCCGGGAAGTGGCCGAGCGGCGCGCCGCCGGTCTGGTGAAACTGCCCGAACAGGCGGATGCCGAGCAGCAGGCCGAGATCGCGCTCACCGCCTTCCGGCGCAACGGGTTCCTCGTGCTCGTCGGGGACCGTCAGGTCACCGATCTCGACGAGGTTCTCGACCTGCCGCTCGGCACCGAGGTCACCTTCCTGAAGCTCGTCGCCCTGGTGGGTGGCTGACATGGCCAACCGGACCTACTCCGACGCCGCGTACCGGGCCCTGGAGGACGAGAACGCCTCGGAGCTCGCCACCGCGCTGCTGAAGGCGGCCATCCACTACAGCGGCCACTGGCGGACCAACAAGGACGCGGCGGCACTCCTGACCGCCGTGAACGCCCGGCCCGCCGAGTTCCGGCAGCGGCTCGTGGACGCGCTCGCCGACGCCCTCGCCCCGCTCGCGGACGACTCCCCGGCCCCGGCGAACGCGCTGGGCATCACCGCCGCCGTGGGGCGGGGCCTGACCTGGGGCGAACCGCTCGACGCCGTGCGCCGCGAGAAGCTCGACGAGATCGGCCGCAAGGGCGCGGTCCACTACTGCGGATGGGTGCCGGAGCTGGTCCTCGCCGAGCTCGACGCGGGCCGTACGGTCCCGCCGGCCGTCGTCGCCACCCTGCGCCGCAGCGCCCTCGTCGCCTACGGCTACCAGCCGGTCGTCGCGCTCGCCCCCCGCCTGACGGAGCCCGTCCTCAACGTCGGCGAGGCCTGGGCGGACCGGGCGATGGCGGACGGCGAGCGCTGGCACGCCCTCCTCGCGCACGCGGCGACGGCGACGGCCGCCAAGCCCACCGGCAAGTGGGAGAAGACCGGGCGGGCCCTGATCGAGGAGGCCGCGGTGGGATCCGCGGCGGGATCCGCGGCGGGATCCGGCGAGGGAGCCGGGGAAGACGCCGTACGCGAGCGGCTGCTCGGCTGGTTCCGGCTCGTCGGCGCGCCCCGCACCCTCGCCCTGCAGGGGGAGCAGTACGGGCCGAACCCGAACGACGAGTTCGACGCGTACAACGCCAACGCCCTGCGCGGCCTGGCCTGGCTGCTGTCCTTCCTGCCCCCGCACCCGGACACCGCGCGGACGCTCGGCGCGCTCGCCGAGACCTCGCTGCGCAACGTCGCGGGACTCGGCCCGCGGTGCCCCAAGGTGGCCAACGCCGCCGTCACCGCCCTCTCCCGCATCGACGGCGAAGCCTCCCTGGCCGAACTGGCCCGGCTGGCCACCCGCGTGACCTTCAAAGGCACCCTCAAGATGCTGGACTCGGCCCTGGAAGCGCGGGCCGTCGCGCTCGGGCTGAGCCGGGAGGAGATCGAGGAGCTCGCGGTGCCCGCGTACGGACTCACCTCCGTCGGCCGGGCCGCGTACGAGCTGGGCGGGACCACCGCCCTCGTGGAGGTCCGCGGGGCCAAGGCGGTGCTGTCCTGGCGCAGCTCAGCCGGCAAGGCGGTCAAGAGCGTGCCGGCCGCCGTGCGCCGCGACCACGCCGAGGAGCTCAAGGAGCTCAAGGCCGCCGTCAAGGACATCGACAAGATGCTCGGGGCACAGGCCGAGCGGCTGGACCGGCAGTTCCTCGCCCGGCGCACCTGGTCGTACGGGAAGTGGCGCGAGCGGTACGTCGACCACCCCCTGGTCGGGACGCTGGCCCGCCGCCTGCTGTGGGTGGTGGACGGCACCCCGGTCGGCTTCGCCGACGGCGAGCTGCGCACCCTCGCCGACACCCCGGTCGCCGAGGCCACCGAGGTCACCGAGGGCGCCGAGGTGACCCTCTGGCACCCCATCGACCGCGAGCCGGCCGAGGCCGCCGCCTGGCGGGACTGGCTCGAACGGCACGGCATCACCCAGCCGTTCAAGCAGGCCCACCGCGAGGTGTACCCGCTGACGGACGCCGAGCTCCGCACCGGCACGTACTCGAACCGCTTCGCCGCGCACTACCTGCGCCAGCACCAGTTCCACTCGCTGGCCGCCCTCCGGGGCTGGCGCAACAAGCTGCGTCTCGCCGTGGACGACAGCGCGCCGCCCGCCGTCCGTGAACTGCCGCAGTGGGGGCTGCGCGCCGAGTACTGGATCGAGGGCGACGGCGGGGACCACGACGACCTCGACATCACCGACTCGGGCAGCTTCCTGCGACTGCGCACGGACCAGGTGCGCTTCTACCCGATCGGCGCCCCGGAGAACCTGGCGCACGCCTGCGGCGGCGAGTACACGATGTGGCTCCGGGACGGCGAGGCCCCTGTCGATCCGGTGCCGCTGGCCGAGGTCCCCGCGCTCGTGCTCAGCGAAGTCCTGCGCGACGTCGACCTGTTCGTCGGAGTGGCCAGCGTCGGCAACGACCCGACGTGGCAGGACGGCGGCCCCGGGGGCCGCTTCCACGACTACTGGACCTCGTACGGCTTCGGCGAGCTCAGCCAGAGCGCCGAGACCCGCCGGCTCCTGCTGGAGCGGCTGGTCCCGAGGCTCGCCATCGCCGACCGGTGCCGGATCGAGGGCCGGTTCCTGCACGTACGGGGCGAGCTGCGCGGGTACCGGATCCACCTCGGGTCGGGGAACATCCTCATGGACCCGGGCGACCAGTACCTGTGCATCGTCCCGGCGGGGCGCACGGCCTCCGGGCCGGAGACCGGGTACCTGCCCTTCGAGGGGGACCGGACGCTCGCGCTGATCCTCAGCAAGGCGATGATGCTGGCGGACGACACCGGCATCACCGATCCGTCGATCACCCGTCAGATACTGAGCGAGCGGGCGTAGTTGATCTGCTGCATCACCCACGGGTAGGTGCTCGCGTCGACCGCCGGGATCATCGTGGAGTGGTGGCGGCCGCCGCTGGTGACGGTGACCTGGATGTAGCCGGTGGTGGTCTTCTCCTTCATGAGGAGGAAGAGCAGGCCGAGCAGGCAGAACAGGAAGAAGATGACCGCGAGCACGATGGCGTGCGCCGGGATCTTCGTCTCGGTGCGGGAGAGGTCCGAGGCGTTCCACATGGCGCCCTTGAGCGGCATCGGGCCCGAGGGGGTCATGATCTGGTCCCCGGCGATGGTGATGTCGCCGAGCGCCAGCCCGGAGCCGCCGTAGCCCGCGGGCTGCCCGGGCGGCATCATCGGGGGCTGTCCGGGGGCGGGAACGCCGGCGCCGCCGACGGTCGGCTGGTAACCGGGCGCGGGCGGTGTGGCCGGGTACCCGTACCCGGGAGTCCCCGGAGTCGCCGGATATCCCTGCGGATATCCATAACCCGGGCCGCCTGGGGCCCCGTTGTCACCTGAGTACGGATTCGGCTGCTGCTCGCTCATGCGCTCGATCTTTCCACAGTCACAGCCACTGCCGCTCCCGTACCCCGATGCCCCAGTCAGGCCCGGGTCAGCTCTTCGCCGATCGTGAGGCCCTTGGCGGGCCCGTCGGGGATGACGACGGAAGTGCCGTAGCCGACGCTGGTCTTGGTGGCGTAGGTGCCCTTTTCGGGATCCGGGGCGCTGAACACGGTCACCGTGCCCTCGTCGTCGAAGTCGTCGATGACGACGTAGACGGGGATGCCTGCTTGGGCGTACCACCGCTGCTTGCGGATTCGGTCCCGCCGGTGGGCGTCCTTGCCGGGTGAGACGATCTCGGCGACCAGGGGGACGCGGGTGGCGTCCACACCGAGCCCTTCCTCGTCGGGGATCTCGTCCAGGTCCTCGGGTCCCACGAAGAGGTCGGGGATGCAGACCTTCCGGCCCCGGATGACGTTGATGTCCTGGAAGACCTTGAGCCCGCTGCCGGCGAGGTGCGATTCCAAGATCCAGCGCAGGCGGTTGGTGAGTACGCCGTGGCGGCGCCGGCCGGTGGGAGACACCTCGATGGACCCTTCGATGATCTCGGCCCGGTAGCCCTCCGGAAGGTCCATCGCCTTCCAGGCCTGCCAGAGGACCTCATCGAGTCCCGGGTCGCACGGGGTCTCATGAGCGAGAGCGGGCATGGAAAGCACCTCCTTCTCTCAGTGTGGGTGCGGACAACGCTCGGGTACAAGCGACGCTGGTGACCGTACTGCTTTCAGAGCAGTCGGCCTGCCCGATGAAAGGTTCATCCGGACGATCTCCACTCCTGGGAGTGAACGCCGCGAGGGCCCCGCCCCCGGTGTGAAACCGGGGGCGGGGCCCTCGTACAGGCGACCGCGAAGCGGTCAGAAGCGGCGCGTGATCAGCGCGCGCTTGACTTCCTGGATCGCCTTCGTGACCTCGATGCCGCGGGGGCACGCGTCGGTGCAGTTGAAGGTCGTGCGGCAGCGCCACACGCCGTCCTTGTCGTTCAGGATCTCCAGCCGCTGCTCGCCGGCCTCGTCACGCGAGTCGAAGATGAAGCGGTGGGCGTTGACGATCGCCGCCGGGCCGAAGTACTGCCCGTCGTTCCAGAACACCGGGCACGACGAGGTGCACGCCGCGCACAGGATGCACTTGGTGGTGTCGTCGAACCGCTCGCGGTCCTCCGCCGACTGCAGACGCTCGCGCGTCGGCTCGTTCCCGTTGGTGACGAGGAACGGCATGACGTCGCGGTACGCCTGGAAGAAGGGCTCCATGTCGACGACAAGGTCCTTCATCACCGTGAGGCCCTTGATGGCCTCGACGGTGATCGGCTTCTCCGGGTTGATGTCCTTGATCAGCGTCTTGCAGGCGAGCCTGTTCTTGCCGTTGATCCGCATCGCGTCGGAACCGCAGATGCCGTGCGCGCACGACCGGCGGAACGTCAGCGTGCCGTCGAGCTCCCACTTGATCTTGTGGAGACCGTCGAGCACGCGCTCCTTCGGGTCGATCTCGATCTGGAAGTCCTGCCACTGGGCCTCGTCCGAGATCTCGGGGTTGTAGCGGCGGATCCGGAAGGTGACCGTGATGTACGGGGAGGCCGCGGCCGCCTCTTCCATCTTTTCCAGGGTGGGGGTAGCCATCAGTACTTACGCTCCATCGGCTGGTAGCGGGTCGTCACGACCGGCTTGTAGTCGAGCCGGACCGAGTCCGAGCCGTCGGCTCCGACCTCGCGGTACGCCATGGTGTGGCGCATGAAGTTGACGTCGTCGCGGTTCGGGTAGTCCTCGCGGTAGTGACCGCCGCGGGACTCCTTGCGCGCGAGCGCGGACACGGCCATGACCTCGGCCAGGTCGAGCAGGTTGCCCAGCTCGATGGCCTCCAGCAGGTCCGTGTTGAAGCGCTTGCCCTTGTCCTGGACGGACACGTTCTTGTAGCGCTCGCGCAGTTCCGCGATCTTCTCGACCGCGGTCTTGATGGTCTGCTCCGTACGGAACACCATCACGCAGGCGTCCATCGTCTCCTGGAGCTCCAGGCGCAGGTCGGCGACCCGCTCCTTGCCCGTGGAGTTGCGCAGGTGCTCGACCAGGTCGACGACCTGCTGCGCCGGGTTCTCGGGGAGCTCGACGTAGTCGTTCTCCTGCGAGTACTTCGCCGCGGCGATGCCGGAACGCTTGCCGAACACGTTGATGTCCAGCAGCGAGTTGGTGCCGAGGCGGTTGGCGCCGTGCACGGAGACGCAGGCGACCTCGCCGGCCGCGTACAGGCCCGGGACGACGGTGGTGTTGTCGCTGAGGACCTCACCCTCGACGTTCGTCGGGATGCCGCCCATGGCGTAGTGCGCGGTGGGCTGGATCGGGATCGGGTCCGTGTACGGCTCGATGCCCAGGTACGTACGCGCGAACTCGGTGATGTCCGGGAGCTTCGCGTCGAGCTGCTCCGGCGGCAGGTGCGTCAGGTCCAGGTACACGTGGTCACCGGCCGGACCGCAGCCGCGGCCCTCGCGGATCTCGGTGTAGATGGAGCGCGAGACGACGTCACGGGACGCGAGGTCCTTCATGACCGGCGCGTACTTCTCCATGAAGCGCTCGCCGTCCTTGTTGCGGAGGATGCCGCCCTCACCGCGGGCGCCCTCCGTCAGCAGGATGCCCATGCGCCAGATGCCCGTCGGGTGGAACTGGAAGAACTCCATGTCCTCCAGCGGCAGGCCGCGGCGGTAGCAGGCCGCCTGGCCGTCACCCGTGAGGGTGTGCGCGTTCGAGGTCACCTTGAAGAACTTGCCGGTGCCGCCGGAGGCGTAGATGACGGCCTTGGCCTGGAACACGTGGATCTCGCCGGTGGCGAGCTCGTACGCGACCACACCGGCCGACTTCTTGACGCCGTCCTCCTCGACGAGGAGCTGGTCCAGGACGTAGAACTCGTTGAAGAACTCCACGCCCTCCTTGACGCAGTTCTGGTACAGCGTCTGGAGGATCATGTGGCCGGTGCGGTCCGCGGCGTAGCAGGACCGGCGGACCGGGGCCTCGCCGTGGTTGCGCGAGTGGCCGCCGAAGCGGCGCTGGTCGATGGTGCCGTCCGGCGTGCGGTTGAACGGCAGGCCCATCTTCTCCAGGTCGAGGACGGCGTCGATGGCCTCCTTCGCCAGGATCTCGGCGGCGTCCTGGTCGACCAGGTAGTCACCGCCCTTGACCGTGTCGAAGGTGTGCCACTCCCAGTTGTCCTCCTCCACGTTCGCCAGCGCGGCGGCCATGCCGCCCTGCGCGGCGCCCGTGTGGGAGCGGGTGGGGTAGAGCTTCGTCAGCACGGCGGTGCGGCTGCGCTTCGTCGACTCGATGGCGGCACGCATGCCCGCGCCACCTGCGCCGACGATGACGGTGTCGTACTTGTGGATCTTCATCTTTTTCGCCTCAGCCCCGTTGCCTAGCGGATGTTCGGGTCGAAGGTGAAGATCACCAGCGTGCCCAGAAGAATGGTGAACACCGTGGCGGTGTAGAGCAGGCCCTTCAGCCACAGCCGCGTGTTGGCGCGCTCCGCGTAGTCGTTGATGACGGTACGCAGACCGTTGGCGCCGTGCAGCATGGCGAGCCACAGCATCAGCAGGTCCCAGACCTGCCAGAACGGGGACGCCCAGCGGCCGGCCACGAAGGCGAAGCCGATCTTGGAGACGCCGCCGTCCAGCACCAGCTGGATCAGCAGGTGGCCGAGCACGAGCACGACGAGGACGATGCCCGAGAGGCGCATGAACAGCCACGCGGCCATCTCGAAGTTGCCGCGGGTCGAGCGCGGAGTCTTGCCCGTGCGCTTGCGCGGGGCCTCGATGTACGGCGCCGGGTTGTCGACGTCGTAGAGGCTTACGCCCTCCACGTCGCCGATGGCCTTGGCGGAAGAAGTGTCAGAAGACATGAGTGTCACTTCCCGAACAGTTCGGCAGCTGCGTGGCCCAGGACGGGGTACAGGGCCCCGATCATCAGGATGATCCAGACGATCATGACGCCCCAGAGCATCTGCTTCTGGAGACGGGGGCCCTTGGACCAGAAGTCCACGGCGATCACACGGAGACCGTTGAGCGCGTGGAAGAGGATGGCGGCCACGAGGCCGTACTCCAGCAGCGCGACGATCGGAGTCTTGTAGGTAGCCACGACATCGTCGTACGCCTCGGGGGAGACGCGGACGAGAGCGGTGTCGAGGACGTGTACGAACAGGAAGAAGAAGATGAGGACGCCGGTGACTCGATGAGCCACCCAGGACCACATTCCTTCCCGGCCGCGGTACAACGTTCCAGCCGGCACGGAAAACCCTCCGGAAGCGGGGCGGGGGCCAGCCGGCTTCTTTGTCGGTCGGGCCCGGCCGGGTACGGTCCTCCGGCCCCGGACATCGTAGCGACGCTTTGTCGGTTCCCTCGCGCCGGGTCCATCGGTGTGATCAAACAGGCACGGACGGGCTATCCCACAGGGGCGAATAGCCCGGAATTCGCAGCGGATACACCGTCTGGGGAGGTCAGCCAGTGTGTCAGGTCGGCGAGCCGCACCTGGGCGAGGCGGCGCAGCTCGTCCGCCGAGATCGACCGCTCCTCGTCCGCCTCCAGCTCCATGCGGCGCCGGATCGCGGCCAGCAGCTGGTCCGCCTGCTCCTCCGGCGGGTGCCCGTCCAGACAGATCACGAAGGCGTGGCCGAACTTGCGCTCGTACTCCGCGTGCGCGGCGTCGAGCGCCAGGAGCGCGGCGTACGAGGCCCCGTGGTCCAGCTCCACCGGGAACTCCGAGGCCAGCGCCTCGCTCAGGTCCGCCTGGGAGAGGTCGTACGAGGCCTCGTCGGCGGCGGCGAGTAGCGCGCCCGGATCCGGGTACGGGCGGTGCACGGCCACCCGCTGCGCCCAGCGCCGGCTCCCGCAGCAGTGCAGCAGCACGGCCTCGGCGGCTTCGCGGGAGAGGGCGTTGAACCGCGCCAGTCCGGAGCCGGGGGAGGGATCGGAGCTGCCGCGGGCCTGTGCCGGAAGGTGGCTGGACAGCGGGGGGCTCCTCGGGGCGTGGCGCGGGTGTACCGCCACGCTAGCGACGCGGGGCCGGGTGTGTCGTACCGATCCGAGGTTTTCACCCGGAAGTGAGCCGAAAGGATGACGGGCGTGGCGGGGAAGCAGCCTGGTGGGGGAGTGAGGAAGACGACCGAGGCCGCCACCCCCCACAGGAGAGGCCCCGGTCGCCGTCCGTACGGGCTCGTGCGACAAGCCCGTACCCCTGTCAGCGCCGCGAGTGCGTTTTGTGTCACACCCCGCTTCGCGCACGATTGGTTGCTCCCCGTACAACTCGTGGACGAAGGTACTTGAAAGCCGTAACGTGCTGATTTGCGCCACAGGTACAGGACAGTGAAACGGTTGGGGACTTTGCTGGGGGACGACGCGGAGCTGACCGCCGCGGTGCTCGCGGCACAGGGCGGCGACGAGAGCGCTTTCCGTACTGTGTACCGCGCCGTGCACCCGCGCCTGCTCGGTTACGTACGCACGCTCGTCGGTGACGGCGACGCGGAGGACGTGACCTCGGAGGCCTGGCTGCAGATCGCCCGCGACCTCGACTCCTTCACCGGCGACGCCGACCGCTTCCGCGGCTGGGCCGCCCGCATCGGCCGCAACCGGGCCCTCGACCACATCCGCATGCGCGGACGCCGTCCCGCCATCGGCGGCGACGAGACCGAGCTGACGGGCCGGGCCGCCGACAGCGACACCGCCGGCGAGGCGATGGAGGCCCTGTCGACCGGCCGGACCATGGCGCTGATCGCCCAGCTTCCGCAGGACCAGGCCGAGGCCGTGGTGCTCCGGGTCGTCGTCGGCCTCGACGCGAAGAGCGCGGCCGAGACCCTGGGCAAGCGGCCCGGAGCCGTACGCACGGCGGCCCATCGGGGCCTGAAGAAACTGGCCGAGCTGCTCGGTGCGGACGGCGGCTTCGCGCCGGAGCCGGAGCCTGGCTCGGACCCGGCGGGACCGGTCGGCCATAATGCCGGTGGCCAGGCGCGGGACGGCGGGGGCGGGAGGGATCTCGACGCCGTACCCGCTCAGCGCGGCCGGGGTGGTGGTCTCGTACAGCAAACCGGTGTGACGCATTCACGTTGGCGGACGCAGAAGGACATGTGATGGCCGACGAGCGCAACAGGTGGCTGGACCGGGCCGCGGCGGAACGAGTGCTGCGCGGCGCCCCGGCCGTACCTGGCGGCGACCGGAGCGCCCGCGAAGCGGAGGCCCGGCTCAGAGCCGCCCTCGACATGCTGACCGGGCCGCAGCCGTGCGCCGGGGCGGAACTGCCCGGCGAGGCCGCCGCGGTGGCCGCCTTCCGCGCGGCGCGCGCCGGGGCCGAGGCTCCGGCGCCGTCCGGGACTTCGGTGCTGTCCGCGGTGCCGGCGGTGCCCGGGACGTCCGCGGAGGCCGACGGCGACACCTCCCCCCTCGTGGAAATCGGCAGGATCCTCCCGCTCGCCGCCCCCGCTTCCACGGCCCGGCGCAGCCGCCCGGTGCGGTTCGGGCTCGTCGCCGCGCTGGCGGGCGTCGCCGTCGGAAGCCTGGCGGTCGCCGCGGGGGCCGGCCTGCTGGACCGGAGCACGCACGACTCGGCGGGTCCCGTACCGGCGGTGTCCCTCAGCGCCGACGAGAACCCGACGCCGCCAGGCGACACCGGGGGCCCGACCCCCGGCCCGCAGCTGCGGCCCACCCCGTTCCGGGGCGCCGACGGAGTGCAGCCCACCCCGGGCGGCGGGGCGACGCCCGGCGGCCTGGACTCGGGCGCGCTGGAGGGATTCGGAACGGGAACCGGCCCGGCGTCCGGCGGCGGCACCGACCGGGACGGCGGGGACGGCAAGGTCACGAAGGACGACAAGGAGACGCTCGCGGGCGGGACCACCTCGCTGAAGGACGCGGACAAGCAGACCCGCCTCAAGGCGGTGGACCTGTGCGAGGCCTACCGGTCGGGGCAGATGACCTCGGACCGCCGCGACAAGCTCTCGAAGCTGGCGAAGGGGCTGACCCGCATCCCGCGCTTCTGCGAGGAGCTGCTCGACGGGCCGGCCAGGAGCACCACCCCGATCGTTCCGCGCGGTTCGGAGATCGGGGGCGACGTGCTCAAGGCGCCGACGCCCACCCCGGTCAACCCGGGCGCGTCCTCGCCCGCCCGCCTGCCGTCGCGCTGAAAGCGGCTGTTTCCGGCCATCCTTCGGGTGGTCTTCGGGCGGTCCGTACGGGCTCACCGTGCAGGTTCACACCGGCGGCATGAACGGGCTGTAACACTTTTCGAACCTGCGGCGCAGTACATATCGAGCCGACTGGTCATCGGCCGCGCATGAGCCGGGGTTCCCCCCGTACCCCTGGGCTCTGCGCACCTGGCGCGGGCGGGGTTCGTTCCCCCGGCCCTGCCCGCGCCCTCTACTTCACCGACCGGATCACCGGAGTCACGGGATCGCCGGAGCACCGGGATCGCCGGAGTCACTCACCGGGATCGCCGGCACCGCCCGGCCGGCGGGGATCACCAGTAGACGACGACCTTGTCGCCGACCTGCACCTGCTCGAACAGCGACGCGAGCTTGCCCTTGTCGCGGACGTTCACGCAGCCGTGCGAGGCGCCGGCGTAACCGCGGGCCGCGAAGTCGGCCGAGTAGTGCACCGCCTGGCCCTGGCTGAAGAACATCGAGTACGGCATCGGCGTGTGGTAGATCGTCGACGTCCAGTCCTTGGCCTTCCACTCCACCTTGAACTGGCCCTCGCGGGTCGGGGTGTTCTCGGAGCCGAAGCGGACGTCCATGGTGGAGACGACCTTGCCGTCGATCATCCAGGCGAGCGTGCGGCTCTCCTTGCTGATGCACATGACGCGGCCCGTCATACAGCGCGGGTCCGGGGCGTCGACCTCGTTGACGGTCGGCGGGCGCAGCTCTTCGGCGGAGGGCTTCTTGCTGACGCTCTGGATCTTCTTCCAGGTGGCGTCGTCGACCGCGCCCGAGGCCGTCAGGCCGTTCTTCGACTGGAAGGACTTGACCGCGGCGGTCGTCTTCGAGCCGTAGAAGCCGGTCGGGGCGACCGTCATGTACTTGAGCTGCTTCAGGCGGGCCTGGAGCTCGCGCACCTGCTCGCTCTCGTCGCCGTTCGCCATGATGGCCTTGACCGTCGGCGAGGGGGACGCGGACGGCGAGGCCGACTCCGAGGCGGACGCCGAGGGCGAGGGGGAGGCGTCGGCGGGCTTGTTGTCCGTCGACGGGGAACTCTCGGGGGTCGAACCCGCCGCGGACGCGGACGGAACCTTGGAAGCGGAGCCGGCCGGCTCCGTCTTCTGGGGCCCGCAGGCGGTCGCGGCGAGCGCGACGGCGGTGGCCACCCCGAGCGTGCGGATTATGACTCTCTGGCGAAGCATTGCAGTCCCCCGATTTCTACGTCGTGTATGTAGGTGATGCCTGGCGGGCGTGGACAGTTGCAGACGATCCAGGGATGTTGCGCCATTGTGACCAGCGGCCGTCAGACGACAGCCGGAGCCGCCGCGGGGAGTTGTATCAGCCCCGAGCCCATTTGCTCCATGGAGGGTTTGGTCACATGGCCAGTACCGAGAGCGGGATCCCGATCGAACCTGTGTACGGGCCGGGGGATCTGACGGAGTGGGATCCAGGGGTCAAACTGGGTGAACCGGGGGCGTATCCGTACACCCGAGGTGTCTACCCGACCATGTACACCGGCAAGCCGTGGACCATGCGGCAGTACGCCGGGTTCGGGACGGCGGCCGAGTCCAACGCCCGGTACCGGCAGCTCATCGCCGGCGGCGGCACCGGACTGTCCGTCGCCTTCGACCTCCCGACGCAGATGGGGCACGACTCCGACGCGCCCCTCGCGCACGGTGAGGTCGGCAAGGTCGGCGTCGCCATCGACTCCGTCGACGACATGCGGGTGCTCTTCGACGGGATCCCGCTCGACCGGGTCTCCACGTCCATGACGATCAACGCCCCGGCGGCACTCCTGCTCCTCATGTACCAGCTCGTCGCCGAGGAGCACGGGATCGCGGGCGCGCAGCTGACCGGAACCGTGCAGAACGACGTGCTCAAGGAGTACATCGCGCGGGGCACGTACATCTTCCCGCCCGAGCCCTCGCTCCGGCTGACCGCCGACACCTTCCGGTACTGCAAGGCCGAGATCCCCCGCTGGAACACCATCTCCATCTCCGGCTACCACATGGCCGAGGCCGGGGCCTCGCCCGCGCAGGAGATCGCCTTCACGCTGGCGGACGGGATCGCGTACGTACGCACCGCGCTGGCCGCCGGGATGGAGGTCGACGAGTTCGCCCCGCGCCTCTCCTTCTTCTTCGTCGCCCGCACCACGCTGCTGGAGGAGGTCGCGAAGTTCCGGGCCGCGCGCCGGATCTGGGCCCGGGTCATGCGCGAGGAGTTCGGGGCCCGGAACCCGAAGTCGCTGATGCTGCGCTTCCACACCCAGACGGCAGGGGTCCAGCTGACGGCGCAGCAGCCCGAGCTGAACCTCGTACGGGTGGCCGTGCAGGCACTGGCGGCGGTGCTGGGCGGCACCCAGTCGCTGCACACCAACTCCTTCGACGAGGCGATCGCCCTGCCGACGGAGAAATCGGCGCGCCTGGCGCTGCGGACCCAGCAGGTGCTCGCGTACGAGACGGACGTGCCGCACACCGTCGACCCCTTCGCGGGCTCGTACGCGGTGGAGCGGATGACGGACGAGGTCGAGGAGGCGGCGCTCGCGCTGATGCGGCGGGTCGAGGACCTGGGCGGGGCGGTGTCCGCCATCGAGGCCGGCTTCCAGAAGGGGGAGATCGAGCGGAACGCGTACCGCATCGCGCGGGAGACGGACGGCGGCGAGCGCGTGGTGGTGGGGGTCAACCGCTTCGCGCTGGAGCAGGAGGAGCGGTACGAGCCGCTGCGCGTCGACCCGGAGATCGAGAACCGGCAGCGGCGGGCACTGGCGGCCCTGCGCGCGGAGCGCGACGGCGAGGCGGTGGCGGCGGCGCTGAGCGCCCTGCGCGAGGCGGCGGCGGGCACGGCGAACGTGCTCTACCCCATGAAGGAGGCCCTGCGCGCCCGCGCCACGGTGGGCGAGGTCTGCAACGCGCTGCGGGAGGTGTGGGGGACGTACCAGCCGGTCGATTCCGTATGGTGAAACACGAGCGACGACAGGTGCGTACTCGTGGGACACTCCTGCTCATGCTGGGTGTCACCGATCTGCCGACCTATCTCGTCGGGCTCATATTGATCATTTTGCTGCCGGGGCCGAACTCGCTCTACGTGCTGTCCGTCGCGGCGCGCCGCGGGGTGCGGACCGGGTACAAGGCCGCCGCCGGGGTGTTCACCGGCGACGCCGTCCTGATGGTGCTCGCCGCCGCCGGGGCCGGGGCGCTGCTCCAGGCCAGTCCGGTGGCCTTCGGCATCGTCAAGCTGCTCGGCGCCGGGTACCTGACCTGGCTCGCCGTCGGGATGATGCGCGGGGCGTGGGCGCTGTGGCGCTCGCGGGCCGAGCGGGCCGAGCGGGACGAGGCGGCCGGGGCGGCGGCCGCGGGCGAGACCGCGGAGGGCGAGCGGCCGTACCGCCGGGCACTGCTGATCAGCGTGTTCAACCCCAAGGCGATCCTGTTCCTCCTCTCCTTCTTCGTGCAGTTCGTGGATCCCTCGTACGCCTACCCGGCGCTCTCGTTCCTGCTGCTGGGCACGCTGCTCCAGCTCGGCAGCTTCCTGTACATGACCCTGCTGATCTTCGGCGGGACCCGGCTGTCCGCCGCCTTCCGGCGCCGCAGGCGGCTCTCGGCCGGGGCCACCTCGGCGGCGGGCGTGCTCTTCCTCGGCTTCGCCGCGAAGCTGGCCGTCAGCTAGCCGGCCGTCAGCCGGCGGTCGGCCGTCCGGTCGGCCGTCCGGTCAGCCGAGCGCTCTGCGCAGGCGCGGGCCCAGCGGGCGTTCCACCCCGCGGTGGACCGCCCAGGCCAGCGCCAGCATGGCTGCCACCGTCAGCGCGAACACCGCCCCGGGCGGCAGCCCCGCCCGGCGGTGCAGGGCGGCGATGACCACCCAGCCCAGGTGCTCGTGGACCAGGTAGAAGGGGTACGTCAGCGCCCCGGCCAGGGTCAGCCACCGCCACCCGGGCCACCCGGCCCGGCCACCTGCCCGGCCGAGGGCCACCAGGGCCACCGCCGCGAACCCGGCCGTGACCACCGCGACGATCACCACCGCACTGCGGTACGAGAAGAACCGCGGGTCCGGCGCGTGCCACAGCCCCGCCACCGCGTAGTGCTGCCCGAGCAGCCAGCCGGCCAGGGCCACGGCCCAGGCGAGCCGGTCCCGCGGATCGCGGTGCACCAGGTAGAGGCCGATGCCGCCGATGAAGAACGGCGCGTACTGCGGCATCAGCGCCTGGGCGAGGAACCCCTTCCCGCCCGGGTCGGCCGCGTCCGCGAGGACCGCCGCCAGCATCCAGCCGGCGCAGAACAGGAGGGTCCGGCGGCGGCCCCCGCCCGGCAGGACGACGCAGAGCGCGAAGAGCACGTAGAACCGCAGCTCCGCCCAGAGCGTCCAGCACACCCCGAGGACCCGCTCGGCCCCCAGCGGCTGCTGGAGCATCGTCAGGTTGACCAGGAAGTCCGACGGCGGCACGGCCCGGGCGGCCACCGCGACCAGGACCAGCGCCCCCCAGTACGCGGGGTACAGCCGGGCCGCGCGCGAGGCGGCGAAGGCGCGCACCGAACGCCCCTCGGCGCTCAGGCAGATCACGAAGCCGCTGATCACGAAGAAGATCTGCACCCCGAGGCAGCCGTACGCCAGCCAGGGCGCGGCGGCGGGGAACAGCTGCCGCGGCGAGGCGCCCCAGGCGTCGGAGATCTGCCCGCCGCGGCCGCCGTAGTGGTACCCGGCGACCATCAGGGCGGCGAGCAGCCGTAATCCGTCGAGCGCCCGCAGCCGCCCGGCCGCCCCAGCCCCCGCCTCAGCCGCCGCCCCCGCGGCCCGATCCCGGGCCCGGGGGGCGGGAACCGGGGCCGCGTCGGCGGTCGCGGTCACCGCGGCCGGGCCGCGCGCAGCCGCTTCAGCCGGCGGACCACGCGGCGGACGGCCGGGTTGTGCGGCAGGAAGGACAGCTGGGCCGGGATGCCGCCGGGCAGCCCGAGGGTGGTCAGCCGGCGGCGCTTGAAGTAGCGCCAGGTCCGGTCGTCCAGATGCGCGGCGAGGTAGCGCTCGGCCTCGGTGCGGCGCGCGGCCAGGATCTGCGGCTGCATGGTGAACCCGACGGCGGTGAGCAGCCCGGTCAGCCGGTCCGCGTTCTCGTCGGGGCCCGGCGCGGTCCGGCCGGCGACGGCCTCGGCGTCCGCGAGGGCGGGCAGAACCGCGTCCACCACCGTCAGCGGGATCCGGTTGCTGTTCTGGTACGGGGTGAGGCGGGCCAGTATGGCCTCGGTCCCGGTGCGCGCCACGGGCAGCCCGTACAGGGTGGCGGCGGTCAGCAGCCCGGTGGAGAAGCAGCCGACGACCAGGGCGGGGCGCAGCCGCTGGTAGAGGGTTTCGGCCAGGACCGGGGTGGCCATGACGGTGAGCCGGGCGCCGAGCCGCTCGGCCTCGGCCTCGGCGCGGCGCGAGTACGCGGCGGGGGCGCTGGGGTGCGGTTTGAAGACGAGCTCGCGGTGGCCGAGGGCGTGCGCGCCCCGGACCATCTCCACGTGGAGCTCCTCCTCTTCCTGCGGGGAGAGGAGTTCGAGCGCGGAGAGGTACTGGCCGAGCAGCAGCGCCGGGGCCTCGCCGACCCCGTCCAGCTCGGGCCCGTAGGAGGGGAGTTCGGCGAGCACCTTCAGGAACTCGGGGGTCGGGACCAGTTCCGGCCGTACGTCGAACTCGGTGAGCAGCAGCGGTTCCAGACCCGGCACCAGGTCCAGGTGCAGGACGCGGCGCACGCGCATGCCGAGCTGCGGGTCGAGGCGGAAGCGGGTGGGTCCGTAGCTCATCAGCCCGTCGGCGTAGACGTCGACGGCGGCGCCGGGGAACAGCGTGCACAGGGTCCGGGCGGGCGGGACCTGGATCGACTCGACGATGATCTCGACGCGGTCCTCGCCCAGTCCCCAGATCGCCCGGAGCTGCCGCTCCCACAGCGGGACGTCCTCGGCGCGCGGGGCCCAGGCGCTCGGGTGCTGCGGGGCGATGACGGTGTTCCAGTCGAGTACCTCGTCGAAGCGGGTGCTCAGCGCGGCGAAGCCCGGCATGTCGGCGAGGCCGGGGGAGACCTCGGCGGTGAGGGCGTGGTTGCTGGTGAGCAGGATGCGGCGGCCGGCGGGCGGGAAGCTGCCCGCGTCGATGCCGGCGGCGAGCGTGGCCATCCCGTAGAGGGTGGAGGCCAGGAAGATCTGCGTGCAGGGGACGGAGTTCCGCGTCGCCGTCGGGGTGCGCTGAGCGGCCATCAGAGCGCGGCTCCCGCTCGTGCGGGTCGGCGGCGCAGGCGGCGCAGTACTCCGGCGCGGTCGGTGTCCATCGCGTTCAGGGCCTGGTCCAATACGTCCTGGGGCATGCGTCCGAGTGCGGCCGTGCTCATCGAACGGAGTTTCTTGGCCACGGCCGGTTCATACCTTTCGATGGACCCGATATGGTGCGCGATAATTGCACAATATGTTCGTACGGCTTTCGGGAGCAGAAGATCACTTTCCCGGTCTTCGGCCGTATCGGCCAGGACCTGGTCGAAAGCCTTGATGAAATCGAGCTGGCGCTCGTCCTTGATCTGCGTGAGCGAGGTCGCGACCCCGCGCCGGTAGAAGATCCCCGGCAGTCCGACCGCGGCGAACGACTCGGCCCCCCGGTGCAGGCGCCAGATCCACGGCCGGTCCTCCGCCGTCCGCAGCCCGTCGGTGAAGTGCAGCAGTCCGCGGTCCAGCAGCCGCCGGTGGTACATGCCGGCCCAGGCGTACGGGTAGTCGACCGAGGTGGCCCGGGACGAGGGCAGGATCCCGGCGCGCGGATCGCCGACGACCAGCTGCGGACCGTACGGGACGCGCTGCACGCTGCGGGTGCGGCCGGTCACCTGGACATGGTCGTTGCGGACGAAATCGCAGTTCAGGGCCTCTATGACGGCCAAGGTGCGGGCCAGGTGGCCGGGCGCCAGCCAGTCGTCGCCGTCCAGGAACGTGACGTACTCGCCGCGGGCCGCGTCCAGGCCGGTGTTCCGGGCGGTGGCCAGGCCGCCGTTCCGTTCGTGTCTGAGGAGCACCGCCCCCGGCAGCTCGCGCGCCGCCCGCTCCAGGAGTTCGGGCGTGCCGTCCGTCGAGCGGTCGTCGACGAGCAGGAACTCGAAATCGTCCCGGGCGTTCAGTTCGAGGCTTTTCAGGGCATCCGGTGCGTATGTCTGCACGTTGTAGAACGGCACGACAACAGAGAGCTTGAGCACCCGCGAGACATTAAGGCGTTGGTCGGCATTCACCATGGCCCGTACGCGGATTCCATGTGAACGAAGCGGGGCGGGCGCGTTAACCGGTGCGGTTTCGCATGACGTAGACGGGTTGTTAACCCGCTGTTGTGCGTTCGTTGGGCCGATCACCGAAATTGCGGAATAGCTTCTGCCGGGTGCCAGCCAGTAATCGCGCAGCATCTCGTAGTCATCCCCGGACCGCCCTCCGCGTCGCCGTACTCGCCGATTCCGATACGCGATGGAAATGGGGCGCACTCACCGCCCGCCGCCTGGCGACGGAGCCGCACCTCACCGGATTCCTGCTCCGCGGCCGGGCCACCCCGACCGCCCGCCAGCTCGGCGAAGTGGGCGTCCGGGCGGACCGGCTCTCCGAGGTGACCTGCGCACAGTTCCTCGCGGAGATCGAGCGCGAGAAGTACGACGTCGTCGTCCTCGCCCTCGTCGGCGGGGCCGTCCAGGCCGTCCTGCACGGGGTCCGCGCGCTGTGGCCCGAGCCGGCCGAGCGCCCCGTGCTCGTCACCGGGTACGTCGGCGTCGTATACGAGAAGCTCGCCGACGGGCTGCTGCTGCGCCACGGGGCCGACCTCGTCCTCGCCAACTCCCGGTACGACGCCGGACGCTTCCGCGCGGTCTACGAGGGCGTCGGCGCGGACGCCGCAGCCGTCACGGAGACGGCGCTGCCGTTCCTGGACGGAGCGGCGTACGAGAAGGCCGGCGCCGGCGCGCACACCGTGGTCTTCGCCGTCCAGCCCTCCGTCCCCGAGAGCCGGGCCGACCGCGCCTACCTGCTGGAGCGGGCCGCCCGGCACGCCCGGCTGCACCCGGAGCGCGAGGTGCTGATCAAGCTGCGCAGCCGGCCCGGGGAGCACACCACGCACCTGGAGGAGCAGCCGTACCAGCGGCTCGCCGAGCGGATCCCGGGCGGTCTGCCCGCCAACTGCCGCCTGGTGTACGGGAACATGGGCGAGGTCCTGGACGGTACGGACCTGCTGGTCACCGTCTCCTCCACGGCCGCCCTGGAGTCCCTGCACCGCGGGATCCCGACGGCGGTCCTCACCGACCTCGGCATCCGCGAGGTGCTCGGCAACCACCACTTCCTCGGCTCGGGCTGCCTGGCCTCCTGGGACCAGCTCGACGCGGGCCTGCTGCCGCAGGGCGACCCGCACTGGCTGGCCGACCAGGGCGTGATCGGCGCCGGGGCCGCCGACGGAGCCGACGCCGCCGCTGTCGCCGCCGCTGCTGTCGCCGCCGCAGCTGTCGCCGCCGCTGCTGTCGCCGACGCAGCCGCTGCTGTCGCCGACGCAGCCGCTGCTGTCGCCGACGCAGCCGCCGCTGTCGCCGCCGCAGCCGGCACGGCCGCCGCCGACGCCGCAGCCCCCGGCGACCCCTTCGCCGCCGCCCGGGCCCGGCTCGGCGAACTGCTGGACCGCCCGGTGCTCCCCGCCGTCGCCCCCTACTACACGCAGGTCACCGCGCCCGGATACCTGCCCGGCATCCTGGCCCGCCACCACCTCGCCCCCGACGGGACCCCGCTGCCCGGCGCCGTCCGCGAGGGCGGCGGGGAGTCCCGGCTGCGCCGCTGGCTCCGCTCGCACCTGCGCGAGGCCGCCCGGGGGGCGTACCGGCACGGCGTCCAGCGCGTGGCCCCGATGATCCGCCGGATGGGGGAGCTGTGAACCCGGCCGCGAACTCCGTCCCCCGTCAGGCCGCCCGCCCCCGCGTACTGGCCGTGATCCCGGCCCGCGGCGGCTCCAAGGGAGTCCCGGGGAAGAACCTCGCCGAAGTGGCCGGAGTACCGCTCGTCGTACGGGCCGTCCAGGCCTGCCGGGGCGCGGACACCGTCACCGACGTCGTGGTCTCCACCGACGCCGACCCCATCGCCGAAGCCGCCCGCGCCGCCGGGGCCGACGCGATCCGCCGCCCCGCGGCGATCTCCGGGGACACCGCGAGCAGCGAGGCCGCCGTACTGCACGCGCTCGACGCCTTCGAGGAACTGCACTCCCTCACCGTGGACGTCGTCCTCCTCGTCCAGTGCACCAGCCCCTTCCTGACCTCCCGAGACGTCGAGTCGGTCGCCGCCGCCGTCGCCACCGGCACGGCCGACTCGGCCCTGACCGTCGCCCCGTTCCACGGCTTCCTGTGGCGGGAGGCGGCCGACGGCGCCGGGGCCGGCGTCAACCACGACAAGGCCGTCCGCCCCCGCCGCCAGGACCGGCCCCAGGACCTGCTGGAGACCGGCGCCGCCTACGCCATGGACGCCGCCGGCTTCCGCGGCGCGCGGCACCGCTTCTTCGGGCGCACCCTCCCCGTCGCCACCGACCCCGCACGGGTCCTGGAGATCGACGACCCGCACGACCTCGCGCGCGCCCGCCTCCTCGCCCCCCTGTTCACCTCCCCTCAGCACCCCCACGCACCGAACGAAGGACCTCAGCTGCCATGACCGCCGTCACCCCCAACTCCCGCCTGCGCACCTTCGGCACCCGCACCGCCGGCCCCGGCCGCCCCGTGTACGTCGTCGGTGAGATCGGCATCAACCACAACGGCGACCTGGGCAACGCGTTCGCCCTCATCGACGCCGCCGCCGAAGCGGGCTGCGACGCGGTGAAGTTCCAGAAGCGCACCCCGGAGATCTGCACCCCGCGCGACCAGTGGGACATCGAGCGCGACACCCCCTGGGGCCGGATGACGTACATCGACTACCGCCACCGCGTCGAGTTCGGCGAGGCCGAGTACCGCTCCATCGACGAGCACTGCGCCAAGCGGGGCATCGACTGGTTCGCCTCTCCGTGGGACACCGAGGCCGTCGCCTTCCTGGAGAAGTTCGACGTCCCCGCCCACAAGGTGGCCTCCGCCTCCCTCACCGACGACGAGCTGCTGCGCGCCCTGCGCGCCACCGGCCGCACCGTCGTCCTCTCCACCGGCATGTCCACCCCGAAGCAGATCCGCCACGCGGTGGAGGTGCTCGGCAGCGACAACATCCTTCTCTGCCACGCCACTTCGACGTACCCGGCCAAGGCGGAGGAGCTCAACCTGCGGGTGATCAACACCCTTCAGGAGGAGTACCCCAACGTCCCGATCGGCTACTCCGGCCACGAGACGGGCCTGCAGACCACCCTCGCGGCCGTCGCCCTCGGCGCCACCTTCGTCGAGCGCCACATCACCCTCGACCGCGCCATGTGGGGCTCCGACCAGGCCGCCTCCGTGGAGCCCGGCGGCCTCGCCCGCCTGGTCCGCGACATCCGCACCATCGAGACGGCCCTCGGCGACGGCATCAAGCGCGTCTACGACTCCGAGCTCGGCCCCATGAAGAAGCTCCGCCGGGTCCAGGGCGAGCTCGCCTCGGTCTGACCCCGGTCCGCCCCTCGGTCCGTCCCCGGTCCGCCCCTCGGTCCGTCCCCGGTCCGCCCCTCGGTCCGGCCCCGGCCGTCCCCCGGTCCGTCCCCCGGTCAACACCCGGTCCGACCCCCGGTCCGGGCCGCGGTCCGACCCCGCGGCCCGTCCGTCTTCTCCGTCCGCTTTCTCCGTCCGGTACGACGCCCCGCCCCGCCCCTGACGAGGAGTACGTGGTGACCCCCTCTGCCTCCAGCCTGGCTTTCGTCGAGAGTCCGGTCCAGCTCCTGAACGTGCTGGAGTGGGCGCACGCCGAAGCCGCGTCCGCACCGGGCGGTGCCCCGCTGCTCGACGCCGTCCCCAGCCAGCCCAGCCGCGCCGCCGTCCGCGGCCCGGCGTCCGGGGCCGCTCCGGCGGCCGCCGGCCCGGACCCGGCCGGCCGCCCGTCCGGAGCGGCGTCCTGGCTGCGGATCGTCGTACTGCCGCCCACCGACCCCATGTCCCGCGGTCAGCTGCGCCGGATGGCGGGGCTGGCCCGGGACGAGGGGTACGAGGTCGTCTGGCAGGAGGCCCGCGGCGGCCGGCTCGCCCCGCTCAAGGCGCTCGCCGCGCTCGCCAAGGACGTGCGCGCGGCCCGCCGGGTCGTCGTCGGCGACCCCTTCTCCCGGTACGTGCAGCTCCTGCTCACCCTCGTACGGGCCGAAGAGCTCGTCGTCGTCGACGACGGCACCGCCACCATGGAGTTCGTCGCCCAGACGGCCCGCGGCGAGCGCCTCGTACGCTGGCACCGGGTCGGCGGCGGCGGCCTGCCCGGCCGCGTCCGCGAGCTGGCCTACGCGCCGGTCTCGGCCACCGCCCGGCGCCGTTTCACCCCGGCCGCGGGCACGGGGCGGCGCGTCGAGGTGTTCAGCTCGATGCCCGTCACCGTCCACGGCGCGATGACGCTGCGGGTCAACGAGTTCGCGTGGACCCGCGCCCGCTTCGGTCCGCCGCGCCTGACCAAGGGCACCGACCTCGTCGGCACCTCCCTCGTGGAGACCGGCGTGGTCGACCCGGCCCGCTACCTGGAGGCCGTACGCGCCCTGACCCTGGAGCACGGCGCCACCCGCTACTTCGCGCACCGCCGCGAGTCCCCGGAGAAGCTGCGCACGCTCAGCGAGGCGACCGGGCTGGAGATCGTCCGTCCTGACCTGCCGCTGGAGCTGATCGCCCGGCGCGGACCGGTCGGCCGGACGATCGTCAGCTTTCCGTCCACCGTCGTCCACACCCTGCCGTACGCACTGACCGGAACCGGTGTGACCGTCGCCGTATGCGATGTCGACCCGGCCTGGCTCACCGGCTCCGCCTCGCCGCGGGCCCGCAGCTTCCTCGCCGGGGTCACCGAGACCGCCCGTGATGTGCACAGACTGCCTGCCCAGACGGCCTCCGCGGCCGGATGAGCGCGCGAGTTTACCCCCGGGTGCATCCGGTCATGCGTCCAGAGGTCTGGTTTTTTTCCCCTAACGGCATGAACTTTTGGTGATCCACAGCCAGTTGGGCCATTCGTGCGCCTACCCTTCAACGGGTGAACCAGTTGATGTCCCGCGAGTCCCAGACCGCCCTGCCCGGCACGCCTGACCGGCCCGAGCTGCCCGGCAAGATTCCGGACCACCTGCGTGCCGAACTGATCGAGTTCCGCCGGGACTTGCACATGCACCCCGAGCTAGGACACCAGGAGTTCCGCACCACGGCGGCGATCAAGGCCCGGCTGGAGAAAGCGGGACTGCGGCCCCGCGTACTGAAGTCCGGAACCGGCCTGATCTGTGACGTGGGCACCTGGGACGGGGGCCGGCCGATGCTGGCGCTGCGCGCGGACATCGACGCCCTGCCCATTCCGGACGCCAAGACCCACGTGGCGTACCGCTCGACCTTCCCCGACCGCGCCCACGCCTGCGGCCACGACGTGCACACCGCCGTCGTCCTCGGCGCCGGCCTGGTCCTCGCCGACCTCGACCGGCAGGGCCTGCTGCCCCGCCCGGTACGGCTGCTGTTCCAGCCCGCCGAGGAGGTGCTTCCCGGCGGAGCCACCGACGCCATCGAATCCGGCGTCCTGGACGGCGTCGGCCGGATCATCGCGGTCCACTGCGACCCGCGGGTCGACGCCGGGAAGATCGGACTGCGCACCGGTCCCATCACCTCGGCCTGCGACCGGCTGGAGATCTCGCTGGCCGGGCCCGGCGGACACACCGCCCGGCCGCACCTGACCACCGACCTGGTGACCGCCGCCGCCCGGGTCGCCGTCGACCTGCCGGCCGTACTGTCGCGCCGGATGGACGCCCGCTCGGGCATGTCGATCACCTGGGGCCGGATCGAGGCCGGGCACGCCTGCAACGTCATCCCGATGCACGCCGAGCTCTCCGGGACGATCCGCTGCCTGGACATCAACGCCTGGCACGAGGCGCCCGATCAGATCCACGCCGCGATCGACGAGATCGCCGGGATGCACCGGGCCAAGTCGGAGATCACGTACGTCCGCGGGGTGCCGCCGGTCGTCAACGACCCGGTGGTCACCGAGCTGCTGCGGGAGGCGATGGCGGCCCGGCTCGGCAAGGAGTCGATCGAGGACACCGAGCAGAGCCTCGGCGGCGAGGACTTCTCCTGGTACCTGGAGCACGTGCCCGGAGCCATGGCCCGGCTCGGCGTGCACACTCCGGGCGCCACCGCCAAGAGGGACCTGCACCGGGGCGACTTCGACGTGGACGAGTCCGCGATCGGGGTCGGCGTGGAGTTCTTCACGGCCGCCGCGCTGCTCGACGGACGGCGTACCAGGCCGATCGGATAGAGATCGGGCAAAAATTTGTACAACATCTGAGCGCCTCCCGTCACACCTGTCCAGCCCTTGGTACGCAAGGGCTGGACGCCCGGGGAGTTACCGATCGGTCACTGTCCGATTCACGACGATCCGATAACGACTCATGAACGGCCCTTTAACTGACATCTACGCGCGTTACGATCGCCGCGAAACCAGCGCCGGTCGTGGCGCTTCGGTCAGGTTTTGAAGGAGCCTCCCCTTGCGCCGGATCACCAGGATCGCCACCGTGGGCATCGCGTCCGCGGCGCTGGCCCTCTCGGCCACCGCCTGTGGCGGAAAGAAGTCCTCGGACACCTCGTCCTCCCCGTCCTCCTCCTCCGCTTCTTCCGCGAAGTCGATCGCCATCGCGTACGACATCGGCGGCCGTGGCGACCAGTCGTTCAACGACGCCGCCTACGCCGGTCTGCAGAAGGCCGAGAAGGAACTGGGCGTCAAGGGCAGCGAGGCCGAGCCCACCGAGGGCGAGGGCGAGGCCGACAAGGTCCAGCGCCTCACCGAGCTGGCCCGCAAGGGCAACAACCCGGTCATCGGCGTCGGTTTCTCCTACGCCCCGGCCATCAAGAAGGTCGCGCCGAAGTTCCCGAACACCACGTTCGGCATCATCGACGACACCTCCGTCACCGGCCCGAACATCGCCAACCTGGTGTTCAACGAGGAGCAGGGCTCCTACCTGGCCGGCGTCGCCGCGGCCAAGGCCTCCAAGACCGGCACGGTCGGCTTCATCGGCGGTGTCGAGGTTCCGCTGATCAAGAAGTTCGAGGCGGGCTTCACCCAGGGCGTCAAGGACACCAACCCGAACGCCAAGGTGCTGAGCCAGTACCTGACCCAGCCGCCGAACTTCGACGGCTTCTCCAAGCCCGACCTCGGCAAGGCCGCGGCCCAGGGCCAGCTCGACGCCGGCGCCGACGTGATCTACGCCGCTGCCGGTCTCGCGGGCTCGGGCGCCATCGAGGCCACCGCCGGCAAGGGCAAGTGGGCCATCGGCGTCGACTCCGACCAGTACAACCAGGCCGGTCTGTCGAAGTACAAGGACCACATCCTGACCTCGGTCACCAAGGACGTCTCCGACGCGGTCTTCAACGAGATCAAGTCGGTCCAGGACGGCAAGCCGACCACCGGTGAGATCCGCTACGGCCTGGACAAGAACGGCGTCGGCCTGGCCGACTCCAACCCCGAGTACAAGAAGATGACCGACCTCACCGCCGCCGTGGAGAAGGCGAAGGCCGACATCATCGCGAAGAAGATCACCGTCAAGACCGCGCCGTAAGGCATCGTCTGACGTGCGATAAGTGGTCTCCGGGGTCCGGGAAGCGGTCTCTACCGCTCCCGGGCCCCGCCCCTGTTCCGTGTCGCTTGTGGCCACTTGGCCGCAAGTTTTCACTTTCGACAGTGCTACGCGCGTAGAGGCATCGTGGACGCGATACCGTCCTCCTCCCGCCCACCCGCCCGGCCGATCCTCGCCCTGCCCCCTGCCAACTTGGCTTTCCAGCTCCTTCCGCGCCAAGGAGAGTGCGTCATCAACGCGTCCAGCCCGCCCCCCGCCGTAGAACTTCACGGCATCACCAAGCGCTTCCCCGGCGTCGTCGCCAACAAGGACATCGCGATCACCGTCCGCAAGGGCACGGTCCACGCCCTCATCGGTGAGAACGGTGCCGGCAAGTCGACCCTGATGAAGATCCTCTACGGCATGCAGAAGCCGGACGAGGGCACCATCGCCATCGACGGGGAGCAGGTCACCTTCACCAACCCCGGCGACGCCATCGCCCGCGGCATCGGCATGGTGCACCAGCACTTCATGCTCGCCGACAACCTCACCGTCCTGGAGAACGTGGTTCTCGGCGGCGAGAAGCTCCACGGCATCGGAGCCAAGGCCCGCAGGAAGATCCTGGAGATCTCGGACGCGTACGGCCTCGGCGTGCGCCCCGACGCCCTGGTCGAGGACCTCGGCGTCGCCGACCGCCAGCGCGTGGAGATCCTCAAGGTCCTGTACCGCGGTGCCCGCACCCTCATCCTCGACGAGCCCACCGCGGTGCTCGTGCCGCAGGAAGTGGACGCGCTCTTCGACAACCTGCGCGAGCTCAAGGCCGAGGGCCTGACCGTCATCTTCATCTCGCACAAGCTGGGCGAGGTGCTGAAGGTCGCCGACGACATCACCGTCATCCGCCGCGGCACCACCGTCGGCACCGCCGACCCGAAGACCGCGACCACCAAGCAGCTCGCCGAGCTGATGGTCGGTGCGGAGCTGCCCTCGCCGGAGACCCGCGAGTCCACGGTGACGACCACCCCGATGCTCCAGGTCGAGAAGCTGACCGTCGCCGAGCACGGCATGCCCGTCGCCACCGAGGAGACCGTCCGCACGCCGGGCCTGTCGGACGCCAACGTGCCCGAGATCGTCGAGGCCGGCCGCCTCCTCCTCGACGGGATCACCTTCACGATCCACAAGGGCGAGGTCCTCGGCATCGCCGGTGTCGAGGGCAACGGCCAGACCGAGCTGATCGAAGCCCTCATGGGCATGCTCAGCCCGGACTCGGGTGTCATCACCCTGGACGGCACCGACATCACGAAGGCGCCGGTGCGCAAGCGCCGCGAGGGCGGCATCGGGTACATCCCCGAGGACCGCCACCGCCACGGCCTGCTGCTCGAATCCTCGCTGTGGGAGAACCGCATCCTCGGCCACGTCACCGAGGCGCCCAACTCCAAGCGCGGCATCATCGACCCGAAGGCCGCCCGCAAGGACACCGAGCGGATCGTGCGCGAGTACGACGTCCGCACGCCCGGCATCGAGGTCACGGCGTCCTCCCTCTCCGGCGGCAACCAGCAGAAGCTGATCGTCGGCCGCGAGATGAGCCACAACCCGAAGTTCCTCATCGCCGCCCACCCCACCCGTGGTGTGGACGTCGGTGCGCAGGCGCAGATCTGGGACGCCATCCGGGACGCCCGCCGCGACGGCCTGGCGGTCCTGCTGATCTCCGCGGACCTGGACGAGCTGATCGGCCTGTCCGACACCCTGCGCGTGATCTACCGCGGCCGCCTGGTCGCGGACGCCGACCCCGCGACCGTGACCCCCGAGGAGCTCGGCACCGCCATGACGGGCGCCGCCTCCGGGACCCTGGAAGCCACCGACAACCACTCCGCCGCCGGTACCGACGCTGGTACCGACTCCCCGGAGGACGAGGCCCGATGAAGAAATTCGACAAGGACCGGCTGCTCCTCGGCTTCGCCGGGCCCGCTCTCGCACTGGTCACCGCGTTCCTGCTGACCATGCTCGTGCTGGCCGCGACGGGCGTGGACCCGATCGAGCCGCTGCGCCTGATGGTGGAGAACGCCAGCTACGAGGACGTCCAGGTCCTCATCGTGAACCAGGCCGGCACGTACTACCTGGCGGCCCTGGCCGTGGCCATCGGCTTCCGGATGAACCTCTTCAACATCGGTGTCGACGGCCAGTACCGCCTCGCGGCGATGCTGTCCGCGGTGGTCGGCGCGGCCGTCACGCTGCCCGGCCCGCTGCAGATCCTGATGATCGTCGTCGTCGCCATGTGCGTCGGTGCGTTCTGGGCCGGTATCGCGGGCGTCCTCAAGGCCAAGCGCGGCGTCAGCGAGGTCGTGTCCACGATCATGCTGAACGCCATCGCGACCAGCCTGATCGCCTGGCTGATCCTGCCGAAGAACCTCGGCGTCCAGCCGGCCGGCTCCAACGACCTCACCACCGGTGACATCCCGGACTCCGGCTGGTTCCCGGCCGTGGACCTCGGTGAGGGCCTGGAGATCTACGGCTTCACCTTCCTCGCGTTCGCGCTGGGCATCGTCTACTGGTTCGTGCTCAACCGGACCCGCTTCGGCTTCGACCTGCGCGCCACCGGCGCCAGCGAGTCCGCCGCCCAGGCCTCCGGTGTGGACGCCAAGAAGATGATCATCACCTCGATGCTCATCTCCGGCGCCGTCGCCGGCCTCGCCGGCATGCCGGTGCTGCTCGGCGAGAGCCACACGTACAGCCTGGCCTTCCCGGTCGGTGTCGGCTTCACCGGCATCACCATCGCGCTGCTCGGGCGCAACAGCCCGATCGGCATCTTCTTCGCCGCCTTCCTGATGGCCTTCATCGACAAGGCCTCGGCCTCGCTCGACACGGCCGGGTACGCGAAGGAGATCGGCACGATCATGAAGGGCCTGATCGTGATCGCCGTCGTCGTCTCGTACGAGCTCGTCCGCCGCTACGGCATCCGCCGCCAGCAGCAGAAGGTCGGCGAGGAGCTGGCTGCAGGCCACGCCATCAAGACCGATAAGGAGGTCGCGGCGTGAGCACCAGCACCGTCTCCGCGACGAGCGCCGCCCCGAAGAAGGCGGGCGGCCGCAAGAAGCTCACCCTGCCGTGGATCATGCTGATCATCGCGGGCGGGCTCGCGCTCGTCTCGCTGGTCCGCGTGATCAGCGGCGCCAACGACCTGACCTCCATCGGCCAGGTCTCCGGAGCCCTCCAGCTCGCGGTGCCGATCGGCCTCGCCGGCCTCGGCGGCCTGTGGGCCGAGCGCGCGGGCGTCGTCAACATCGGCCTCGAAGGCATGATGATCCTCGGCACCTGGTTCGGTGCCTGGGCCGGCTACCAGTGGGGTCCGTGGACCGGCGTCGCGGTCGGCATCCTGGGCGGTGCCCTCGGCGGCCTGCTGCACGCGATCATCACGGTCACGTTCAACGTCAACCACATCGTCTCCGGTGTGGCGGTCAACATCCTCGCGCTGGGCTTCACCCAGTACCTGTCGAACTTCACGTTCGCGAACGCGCCCGGCGGCTCCTCCAAGCAGTCGCCGCGCGTCGAGGAGATCTACAAGATCACCGTGCCGGGGCTGTCCGACTGGATGGCCACGCTCCAGGCCAAGCACTGGTTCTTCGTCTCGGACCTCGCCGGCGTCGTCGGCGGCCTGGTGACCGAGCTCTCGCTGCTGACCGTCGTCGCCCTGCTGCTGATCCCGGGCACCTGGTGGGTGCTGTGGCGCACCACCTTCGGCCTGCGCCTGCGCTCCTGCGGTGAGAACCCCATCGCCGCCGAGTCCCTCGGCGTCAACGTCTACAAGTACAAGTACATCGCCGTGGTCGTCTCCGGCGCCCTGGCGGGTCTCGGCGGCGTGTTCCTGTCGATCGTCGCCAGCCCCATCTACCAGGAGGGCCAGACCGGCGGCCGCGGCTACATCGGTCTCGCCGCGATGATCTTCGGTAACTGGATGCCGGGCGGCATGGCGCTGGGCGCCGGCCTCTTCGGCTTCACCGACAGCCTCAAGCTGCGCGGTGGCGCCGAGAACGTCCACGCGATGCTGCTGCTCCTCGCGATCCTGCTGGTGCTGGTCTGCGCCTGGCAGCTGTACAAGAAGAAGCACTTCCAGGGTGCCCTCTCGGGCGTCATCGCCGGCGGCCTGTTCCTCTGGTACGCGCTCACCGACGCGGTCCCGAGCCAGTTCGTGGACGCGGCGCCGTACCTGACGACGCTGCTGGTGCTCGCGCTGTCCGCGCAGCGGCTGCGGATGCCGAAGGCGGACGGCATGCCGTACCGCAAGGGCCAGGGCAAGTGACGACGGCGATCCACCCCGACTGGGAGGCCCTGCGGGAGGCTGCCCGGGACGCCATGTCCCGGGCGTACGCCCCCTACTCGCACTTCCCGGTCGGGGTCGCCGCCCTCGTCGACGACGGCCGGATCGTCGTCGGCTGCAACGTGGAGAACGCCAGCTACGGGCTCAGCCTGTGCGCCGAGTGCGGGCTGGTCTCCTCCTTGCAGGCCACCGGAGGCGGCCGCCTGACGCACTTCACCTGCGTCGACGGCAAGGGCGACGTCCTCGTCCCGTGCGGCCGCTGCCGTCAGCTCCTCTTCGAGTTCGGTGGACCGGAGCTGCTGGTGGAGACCCCGAAGGGGATCCTTCCGCTGGCCGAGATGCTGCCGCAGGCCTTCGGGCCGGACCACCTGAGATAGCCGTGCCGACGGCCCTTCGCCCCTGCCGGGCGAAGGGCCGTCGCAATTCCCCCCTTCTCTTCTCTCTCCACCCTCTCTATGCGCGTAGAAGGAAGCACCACATGGACGTCATCTCCGTCATCCGAACGAAGCGTGACCGGGGCGAGCTGAGCCCCGAGCAGATCGACTGGGTCATCGACGCGTACACGCGCGGTGTCGTCGCCGACGAGCAGATGTCTGCGCTGGCGATGGCCATCCTGCTGAACGGCATGAACCGGGCCGAGATCAAGCGCTGGACCGCCGCGATGATCGCCTCGGGCGAGCGGATGAACTTCGACTCCCTGTCCCGCCCGACCGCGGACAAGCACTCCACCGGCGGCGTCGGCGACAAGATCACCCTGCCGCTGGCCCCGCTCGTCGCCGCCTGCGGCGCGGCCGTGCCGCAGCTGTCGGGCCGTGGCCTCGGCCACACCGGCGGCACCCTGGACAAGCTGGAGTCCATCCCCGGCTGGCGCGCGCTGCTCTCCAACGAGGAGATGCTGCACGTCCTCGACACCACCGGCGCGGTCATCTGCGCGGCGGGCGACGGCCTGGCCCCCGCCGACAAGAAGCTGTACGCGCTGCGCGACGTGACGGGCACGGTCGAGGCCATCCCGCTGATCGCCTCCTCGATCATGTCGAAGAAGATCGCCGAGGGCACGGGCTCGCTCGTCCTCGACGTGAAGGTCGGCACCGGCGCGTTCATGAAGAACATCGAGGACGCGCGCGAGCTCGCCTCGACGATGGTCGCCCTCGGCACGGACAGCGGCGTCAAGACGATCGCCCTGCTCACCGACATGTCCACCCCGCTCGGCCTGACGGCCGGCAACGCGCTGGAGATCCGCGAGTCGGTCGAGGTCCTGGCCGGAGGCGGCCCCTCCGACGTCGTCGAGCTGACCCTGGCGCTGGCCCGCGAGATGCTGGACGCGGCGGGCATCAAGGACGCCGACCCGGCCAAGGCCCTGGCCGACGGCTCCGCCATGGACGTCTGGCGCCGGATGATCTCCGCCCAGGGCGGCGACCCGGACGCCGCCCTCCCGGTGGCCCGCGAGCAGCACGTGGTCACCGCCCCCTCCTCGGGCGTCCTGACCCGCCTGGACGCGTACGGCGTCGGCGTGGGCGCCTGGCGCCTGGGCGCCGGCCGCGCGCGCAAGGAGGACCCGGTGCAGGCGGGCGCGGGCATCGAGCTCCACGCCAAGCCGGGCGACACGGTGGCCGCCGGCCAGCCGCTGATGACCCTGCACACGGACACCCCGGAGAAGTTCGAGTACGCCCTGGCCTCGCTGGAGGGCACGTACGACATCGCCCCGGCCGGCACGGCGTTCTCCGCCACGCCGATCGTCCTGGACCGCATCGCCTGACCTGCGGCCCCCTCAACGCGTCGGCGCGGCTCCCCGTCCGGAGCCGCGCCGGCGTTTTTCGTATGCGGACGGACGAGCCGTCGACGGGGCCGCCGATGAGTTCGGGCGGGCGCGGCAGTCATCCCCTCGTGGAGATCATGCGACTCGTGCTGCCCGGAGCCGAAGAGGCCTTGCGGGACGTGGAGGGGCTGTGCGTGCGCCTGGGGCAGCTGTACGAGGACGGGGCCGCCGCCGTGGAGTGCGACGCGGCCGCCGTCACCGCGCCCGGGCTCGGCGCCGTCGAGGTGCTGGCCCGGCTGCGGGTCGCCGCTCGGGGGCGGCCGCTGCGGGTGACCGGGGCCGGGCCCGGGCTACGCGCCCTGCTGGAACTCGTCGGACTCCACCAGCTGCTCGGGGAGGCCGAAGAGCGGGAACCACCGGGCGGTGTCCAGGAAGGCGTTGAGCCCCGTGATCCGCCCCTGTGAGATCTCCAGGACCTGGAGCGCCCACGGCACGTGCCCCGGCTTCCCGTCCTCCCGCGGCCGGTACTGGCCGAAGGCCGGCAGGCCGTTCGCCGTCGTCGGGACCAGGCGGGAGCCCTTGCAGCCGATGCCCTGGTTCAGATGCCAGGCCGCGATGTCCGCGGGCCCCTGGAGCCACAGGTCGAACGGCGGCATCGACAGCACCGCGTCCTCGTGCAGCAGCGTGGTCAGCCGCGAGATGTCGTAGGCCTCGAAGGCGGACAGGTACTGCTCCAGCAGCTTCACCTGCTCCGCGTCCAGCGGGTCCGCCGCGTCGCTCTCGCGCATCCGGCTCGCCGAGAGCGTCGCGCGGGCCCGCTGGAGGGCGCTGTTCACCGACGCCACCGTCGTGTCCAGCAGGGTCGCGACCTCGTCCGCCTTCCACGCCAGGACCTCGCGCAGGATCAGCACCGCCCGCTGCTTCGCCGGCAGGTGCTGGAGCGCCGCCACGAACGCCAGCCGTACGGACTCCTTCGCCAGCGCCATCTCCGCCGGATCGGCGGTCTGCGGCAGCACCCGCCCGTCCGGCACCGGCTCCAGCCACGTCACCTCCGGCCGCTCGTTGAGCACCGCGGACGCCTGGTGCTGCGGGGCGCTGAGGTCCATCGGGCGGGCCCGCTTCTTCCCCGCGCTCAGCAGGTCCAGGCAGACGTTCGTGGCGATCCGGTAGAGCCACGAGCGCAGTGAGGACCTGCCCTCGAACTTCTCGAAGCTGCGCCAGGCACGGACGTACGTGTCCTGCACCGCGTCCTCGGCGTCGAAGGAGGAGCCGAGCATGCGGTAGCAGTAGCCGGTGAGCTCGACCCGGTAGCGGTCCATCGCCGCGTCCAGGTCGGATTCGATACGCGTGGCGACGTCACTCATGGCTGTCTTCCCCCAGTAGGTCCGATATCCCGAAGCTACCCGAGGGGTCTGACAACGGCAGCCGGACGCCGCCCGCTACGTACCCGGCTTGCGGCCGTAGACGTACACGTCGTCCCCCTTGGCCAGCAGGTTCCAGTACGCCTTGGCGTCCGCGAGCCGCATGTTCACGCAGCCGCCCGACCCCGGCGGGTTCCACATGCTCTTGTCCACCGAGTGGAAGGCGATCCCGCCGTCGAAGAACTGCGCGTACGGCATCGACACGTCGTAGATCGTCGACCAGTGGTCGATGCTGCGGTAGTAGATCCGCTTCAGGCCGGTCCGGGTCTCGGTGCCGTCCTTCCCCGTGCGCACCGGCACCGGGCCGTACTTCAGGGCGGCGCCGTCCTGGATCCAGCTCAGCTGGCGGGTCAGGTCGACGCAGGCGATCCGGCCCAGGTCCACCGGGCAGTTCCCGTCCTTGTTCGGGGTCGTGCCGGCCGCCCGCTGCGCCAGCATGGTGCTCATCGTCTGCCAGGTGAGCGGCCCGGCGTACCCCGCGGTCGGGGTGATCCCGTGCTGCGCCTGGAACGCCTTGATCGCCTGGCAGTCGGCCGCGGACTGCGTCCCGTCGACCGGCCGCCCCAGGAACTGCTCCACCTGCCGCTGGTACGGCCCCGTGGTCACGTTGCACGAGCCGGCGGCCTGCGCCGCCCCGCCCCCGCCGACCACCAGCGGGACCGCGAGCACCACCGCCCCGCCGACCACCGCCGCCGCACGTCGTCCCGTACGCATCCACCCCGTACGCATCCGTCCCGTACGCATCCGCATCCATGTCATGTCGGACTCCCTCCCACCCCCACTCCTTCCCGGCGGGGAGGGGCAACGCGCCGGAGCCCGGGGCGGCTTGCGCCTCCGGGCTCCGTAATTCCGCTCATACCGATGCCGTATGCACCGATCCGTACACCGCCGTATCAGCGTGCGGCGGCCAGCGAGCCGTGACGCCGCTCGGCGCGCGCCGCGTGCGAGCCGTACAGGGTGATCGACACGACGCCGAGCACGGCCAGCAGCGCGATGCCCACCGTCGCCGCCCAGCCCGCCGAGTGGTAGGCGAGCGCGCCGAGCGTGCCGCCCGCGCTGGAACCCAGGTAGTACGCCGACTGGTACAGCGCCGAGGCCTGCGCGCGGCCCGACGTCGCGGTCCGGCTCACCGCGGCGGACGCCACCGCGTGGCCCGCGAAGAAGCCGGCGGTGATCAGGACCAGTCCGACGAGGATCGCGGCCAGCGAGTCCGCCAGCGACAGCAGCAGGCCCAGCGCGGTCGTGGTCACCGCCAGGTACAGCGCCCCGCGCCGCCCCGCCCGGGCCACCAGCTGCCCGGCGGCCGCCGAGGACACCGTACCGACCAGGTAGATCAGGAAGATCGACCCGATCACGCCCTGCCCGAGGGAGAACGGCTCGTCGACCAGCCGGTAGCCGATGACGGTGTAGACGGCCCCGAAGACGGTCATGAACAGCGCGCCGATCCCGTACAGGCGCAGCAGCAGCGGATCCCGCAGGTGCCCGGCGACGGTGCGGCCGACCGCGCGCGGGTTCAGCGAGGCCGCGCGGAAGAACCGGGCCCGGGGGAGCAGGACGAGGAACGCCGCCGCGCAGGCCAGCGCCATGACCCCGACGGCCAGCAGCCCGCCGCGCCAGCCCCACGCCTGGGCCGCCCAGCCGGTGACGAGGCGGCCGCTCATGCCGCCGATGGAGTTGCCCGCCACGAACAGGCCGATCGCGCCCACCAGCGCCTTCGGCTTGACCTCCTCCGCCAGGTACGCCATCGCGGAGGCCGGGATGCCGGCGATCGCCGCGCCCTGGACGGCGCGCAGCGCCACCAGCCACTCCAGGTTCGGCGCGAACGGTACGAGCAGGCCGACGCCGACGGCGACCACCATCGAGACCGTCATCATCCGCGTCCGCCCGAAGCGCTCGGAGAGCGCGCTGAGCGGCAGGACGAACAGGGCGAGGGCGCCGGTGGCCGCGGACACGGTCCAGCTGGCCTGACCCGCCGTCACCCCGAACCCGTCGGAGATCGCGGGCAGCAGCGCCTGGGTGGAGTAGAGGAGGGCGAAGGTCGCGAGGCCCGCGGCGAAGAGCGCGAGGCTCATGCGGCGGTAGCCGGGGCGGCCGGGGGCGTGGGCTTCCGGTGCGGCAGGAGACGACGGGGTGGAGGCACCCGTGGTGACAGGTGCCCCGGTATGAACGGGAGGCATGCAAAGACCGTAGACCCGCCCCGTTTCATGCGTCCAATGCACAGAATCGCGATAATCAATCCACTGGTGCATGACCGCAGCTCAGAAGGGTGCCTGTCAATGAACCGTTACGAAGAAGACATGGCAGTGACAGGTTTGCTGGCACCCCGCCTCGCGTACTTCGCCGCCGTCGCCCGCCACGAGCACGTCACCCGCGCCGCGCACGAGCTGGGCGTCCCGCAGTCCACCCTCTCCCGGGCCATGGTCCGGCTCGAACAGGACCTCGGCGTCACGCTGTTCGCCCGCAAGGGCCGCACCGTCGCCCTCACCACGGCCGGCCGGACCTTCCTCGCCTCGGCCGAGCGGGCCCTCGCCGAGATCGCCCGCGCCGCCGAGTCGGTGCAGCTGGACGCCGATCCGGCCCTCGGCAAGGTGGCGTTCGGCTTCCTGCACACCCTCGGCCCCGAGACCGTACCCGGCCTGATCCGCGCCTTCCGCGCCGACCACCCGCGCGTGCGCTTCTCCCTGGTGCAGAACTACGGCGAGGCCATGCTGGAGAAACTGCGGGCCGGCGAGCTCGACCTCTGCCTGACCTCACCGCTCCCGGACGCGCCCGACCTCGTCGCCCGCCGCCTCGACGAGCAGCGGCTGCGCCTCGTCGTCCCCGACGACCACCGCCTCGCCGGCCGCAAGCGCATCCGCCTCGCCGAGGCGGCCGAGGAAACCTTCGTCACCCTGGAGGCCGGCTACGGCCTGCGCCGCATCACCGACGACCTCTGCGCGGAGGCCGGGTTCACCCCGCGGGTGGCCTTCGAGGGAGAGGAGGCCGAGACCCTGCGCGGCCTGGTCGCGGCGGGTCTCGGCGTGGCCCTGCTGCCGCCCCCGGCCGTGGCCCGCCCCGGCGTGGTCGAGCTGACGGTGACGGCCCCCCGGGCGGTCCGCGAGATCGGAGTCGCCTGGCTGGACGGCCACCCCGACACCCGCCCGGTGGCCGAGTTCAAGCGCTTCCTCCTCTCCCGCCGCGGCCGCCTCATCCCGGAGCTGCACGGTGGGCACCTCGGGACGCCCGGGAGCCCAGGGAGCCCCGTTCAGGATCCGGCGCCGACCTCGGGATCCGGCGGGGCCGGGGAGAGCAAGTAGCCCGCCTGGAATCGGGACTTGGCGCCCACCGCCCGCATGATCTCGGCGATGTGGCGCTGGCAGGTGCGCTCCGACATGCCCAGCCTGCGCGCGATCACCTTGTCCTCCAGTCCCTCCGCGAGCAGCCGTACGATCAGCTGCCGCAGCTCGTCCGAGAGCGAGCGCGCCGCCTCCGGGCCCACCGTCGTCGGGAAGGGCTCCGCCGCCACCCACGAGCGCTCGAACGCCGCCGTCATGAAGTGCACCACCGCCGGCTCCCGCACCACCAGCGCCGCCCCGGCGCGGTCCGGCACCGACATCAGCCCCGTGTGCCCGTCGAAGACCAGCATCCGCATCAGCCCGTCGCCCAGCGTCCGCACCTGCGCGCCCAGCGCCGTCACCCGCTCCACGTAGGCCGCCGTGGGCCGCGAGTAGCGCGCCGTGTGCTGGTAGATCGTGCGCATCCGCACCCCGCGCGTCAGCAGCGACTCGTCCCGCCCGATGGCCTCTTCCAGCGTCTCCAACGGCCGGGCCCCGCCCGGCTGCGAGGCCAGCAGCTCCCGCCCGCACTCCGCGACCAGCTCCGCGATCAGCCCCCGCGCCGCCCCCAGGTCCGTGACCAGCTCCAGCTCCGCCCGCCCCGACCCGTTCCGTTCGAGGTGCGCCGCCCCCGCCTCGTACGCCGGGACCAGCGCCTCCAGCCGCCCGCGCAGCCGGTCCATCTCGTCGTGGGTCTCCCGTACGAGCAGGGCCAGCGGGGCCAGCGCCCGGGCCGCCGCCGCCCGCGGCGCGACCGCGCTCCACCGGTCCGGGCCGCTGCCGGGGGCCCGCTGGAGCAGGTGCGCCGCCGCCAGCTCGGTGATCGCCGCGGCCGCCCGCGCCCCGAGGTCCCCGGTCGCCTCGGCCTCGGCGAACGAGTGCCGCTCCACGGCGTACGCGTACAGCCGCCGGGCGGCGCGGCTCAGGTCGCCTCCGGACGGCGGTTCGGCTTCGTCGGCTGGCATGTGCATATTCGTCCCGGCTTGCGGATGTTTATAAACCCCTCGTGTTCCCGCAAGGCGGCAAGACGACGCCCGATCGGGCGCCGTGCACATATGCCGAACCGGCACAGTGGTCACACCGGGTGAAGGGGGAAACGCGGTGACGGGGGAGCGGGAGCGGGTACGCGGGACCGGGCGGGGGCCCATGGCGGTCCTGCTGGGCCCGCGCCCCGCCGTGGTGGCCGCCGCCCGACGGGCAGGCGCGCGCACCGTGGTGGTCGCGCCGGGTCCGCCGGTGCCGTCCGACCGTGAGGGGGCGGAGCGGCGGGTACCGGCTGACCGGCGCGACCACAGCCGCCCGGTCGGCGCTGTCGGCCGGCCGACGTCCGGCACGGGCGGGCCCGCGTCCTGGACCGGGCCGCGGGCCCGCTCGGCAGACCGGGACCTCTCACCCCGGATTCACACGGGATTCACGTACCGCCGCCACCGTGGGGGCATGGCCCTCACGAGGCGTGAAGTTCTGGCGACCGGTGTGTCCGGCGCCGCCGCAGTCACCACCCCGCACCTGTCCGCGCCCTCGCCGGACACCCGGATCCTGACCGGCACGATCCCCCCGGGCGCCCCGGACTTCGTGGAGATACCCCTCGACGTCCCGCGCGGCGTACGCGAGTTAAGAGTGGCGTACACGTACGGCAAGCCACCCGTACCGCCCGGCACGCCCGGCAACGCCCTCGACATCGGCATCTTCGACCAGCACGGCACCGCCCTCGGCGGCCGCGGCTTCCGCGGCTGGTCCGGCGGGGCCCGCAGCGAGTTCTTCCTGCGCGCCGACGAGGCGACCCCCGGCTACCTGCCCGGCCCGATCGGCGCCGGCCGCTGGCACCTCGTGCTCGGCCCGTACACCGTCGCCCCGCAGGGGCTCCCGTACGAGATCACCGCACGCTTCGCCTTCGGCGAGCCGGGCCCCACGCCGCGCCCGCTCTACCCGCCCCAGCGCGCCCGGGGCCGCGGCCGGGCCTGGTACCGCGGCGACTGCCACATCCACTCGGTGCACTCCGACGGGCGGCGCACCCCGGCCGAGATAGCCGCCCTGGCCCGCGCGGCCGGCCTGGACTTCATCAACTCCTCGGAGCACAACACCCACAGCGCCCACGCCGCCTGGGCCGACGCGCTCTCGCCGGACCTGCTGATCATGACCGGCGAGGAGATCACCACCCGCACCGGCCACGTCCTGGCCGTCGGCACCGACCCGGGCACCTTCGTCGACTGGCGCTACCGGGCCCGCGAGAACCGCTTCGGCCGGTTCGCCCGTACGATCCGCGGCGCGGGCGGCCTGGTCGTACCGGCCCACCCGCACGCCACCTGCATCGGCTGCGCCTGGAAGTTCGGCTTCGGCGAGGCCGACGCCGTGGAGGTGTGGAACGGCCCCTGGACCCCCGACGACGAGGTCTCCCTGGCCTCGTGGGACGCCACCCTGCGCGGCGCCGACGGCGAGCGGTGGCTGCCGGCCGTCGCCAACAGCGACCACCACCGCGACCCGGACCGCGTCGGCGGCCCGCAGACCGTGGTCCTGGCCGAGGACCTGACCCGGGAGGCGGTCCTCGCGGGGATGCGGGCCGGGCGGTCCTACGGGGCCGAGTCCGCCCGGGTCTCGGTCGTCTTCGAGGCGGTCGGCCCGCGCGGGGAGCACGCCGGCATCGGGGAGACGCTGCGGGTGGCCCCGGACGCGGACGTCCTGGTCCGGCTCACGGCCACGGGCGCCCCGGGCTGCGAGCTGCGGCTGATCACCGACCAGGGCCTGGCCGCGACCTCGTCGGACGCCGCCCTGGAATGGCACACCAGCCCGGCCCGCTCGGCCTACGTACGGGCCGAGGTCCGCCACCCCGCCACGCTCCCGCCGCTCCCGGGCGCCCTGGCGGCGTTCACGAACCCGGTGTGGCTGCCGGCCGGCTGAGACCGGCGCAGGTCAGGAAGCCGGCTTCGCGTAGTTGCCGAAACCGGTCCAGTCGACCGCCACGCACGGCTCGTCGCCGACGACCCAGGCGTCGTGCCCGGGCCCGATCTGCATGAAGTCGCCGGGGCCGTACTCCTCGCCGGCCCCGTCGTCCATGACGACCTTCATCCGGCCGCTCACGACGTAACCCGTGTGCGAGGCCTGGCAGCTGTCCGTGCCCGCCAGCGGCTTGATGTGCTCCGACCAGCGCCAGCCCGGCTCGAAGACCCCGCGGCCCACGGCTCCGCCGTCGGTCTGGATGACGTCGAGCCTGCCCTTGCCGTCCGCGAACGGACGGGTCTCGTCCGCCTGGTCGAAGCTCTTGCGCACGATCGCGGCCATGCCGCACCGCCTCCCGCGGAGAAGCACCCCGAGTCCACTCCTCACTTTACGCCCGGGCGGCCCGGTGGCCCGGCGGCCCGTCTGCTCGTTCATGTGGCCGTTCGGCTCCTCAGCCCCGCAGCGAACGCCCGAAACCCGTCGCGAGCGGCATCCGCAGCCCCAGCGGCGGCGGCGCCGCCAGCGCGTCCGTCACCGGCCGCGAAAACCGCCCCGAGAACATCGCCCCCAGGATGAAGTCCACCGACAGCGCCACGACTTCCGCCTGGTGCTCGCGCAGCCGGTGGCCGTCCGAGTGCACCTCGAACCGGCACGTCGAGCGGTTCGCCTTCTTCGCCTGGGCCGCCAGCCGAAACGATGCTTCCGGGTCACTGTGCGCGTCGTTCGTCCCGTGCACGATCAGCACCTGCCGCCCCGACAACTGCTTCACCGGTTCCGGGGAGTCCGGCGAGACCACCTCTCCCAAGGAAGGGGCAAGCGCCAGCACCGCGTTGACGGCTTCGTGGCCCGCCGCCCGCAGCGCCGCCCGGCCGCCCGCGTCGTACCCGGCGAGGCACACCGGCACGTCCCCGTACCTGCGCACCACCTCGTCCGCCGCCCACCGGGCGTCGTCCTCCCGGCAAGCCCCCCTGCCGTGCAGCACCGTGTGCGCGACCAGCCCGTCCGCACCGCCCGCCCGGACCAGTGCCCGGGCGAGCGGACGCACCGGACCGGGTGACAATCTGGATTTACCGGGGAGTAAGAGGACGACTCCGTTGACCGTGCTGCCCGTCGAGACCGAGCCGTTCGCGCCGGCCGCCCGCCCCAGGCGGGCCCCGCGCGCCGGCGGCGCATGCTGTGCCATGGCCGAACACTCTCAGACTGACAGGTGTACGCGACCCGTCCGTACGGTCTCTGTTGAATATCGACCCCTGTCGCCGACGCGCTGCTCTACGCGCGTAGGAGTAGAGTGCCCGGATGACGAGCGAGACCCCCAACCTGCCCACCCCGGATCAGATCCGCCGCTCCCCGAAGGTGCTGCTCCACGACCACCTCGACGGTGGCCTGCGCCCCGGGACCATCATCGAGCTGGCGCACAAGGTCGGCTACGAGAACCTTCCCGAGACCGACGCCGACAAGCTGGGCGTCTGGTTCCGCGAAGCCGCCGACTCCGGCTCCCTGCCGCGCTACCTGGAGACGTTCGCGCACACCTGCGCCGTCATGCAGACGAAGGAGGCCCTCTTCCGGGTCGCCTCCGAGTGCGCCCAGGACCTGGCCGAGGACGGCGTCGTGTACGCCGAGATCCGCTACGCCCCCGAGCAGCACCTCGAAGCCGGACTGACCCTCGAAGAGGTCGTCGAGGCGGTCAACGAGGGCTTCCGCGAGGGCGAGCGCCGCGCGCGCACCAACGGCAACCGCATCCGCGTCGGCGCGCTGCTCACCGCGATGCGCCACGCCGCCCGCGCGCTGGAGATCGCCGAGCTGGCGAACCGCTACCGCGACAACGGCGTGGTCGGCTTCGACATCGCCGGCGCCGAGGCCGGGTTCCCTCCCACCCGCCACCTGGACGCGTTCGAGTACCTCAAGCGCGAGAACAACCACTTCACCATCCACGCGGGCGAGGCCTTCGGCCTGCCGTCGATCTGGCAGGCGCTCCAGTGGTGCGGCGCCGACCGCCTGGGCCACGGCGTGAAGATCATCGACGACATCGAGGTCGCCGCCGACGGTTCCGTGAAGCTGGGGCGGCTGGCCTCGTACGTCCGGGACAAGCGCATCCCCCTGGAGATGTGCCCCACCTCGAACCTGCAGACCGCCGCGGCCGCCTCGTACGCCGAGCACCCGATCGGGCTGCTGCGGAAGCTGCACTTCAGGCTGACGGTCAACACCGACAACCGGCTGATGAGCGGCACCAGCATGAGCCGCGAGTTCGAGCACCTGGTCGACACCTTCGGCTACACGCTCGACGACATGCAGTGGTTCACCGTCAATGCGATGAAGTCCGCGTTCATTCCTTTCGATGAACGACTGGCCATGATCAATGAGGTCATCAAGCCCGGTTATGCGGAGCTGAAGTCGGAGTGGCTGTTCCAGCAGACTGCTTCGACCAGCGGTTCTGTCTCGGCCTAGGCCACGGCCTGACCGACGGAAAGCGCCCGGGAGGAGCAATTCCCGGGCGCTTTCTCGTATTTACGTATGTTTGCGGGCGGGGGTTTGAAGTGACTAGTTTGCGGAGCCGCTCAATTCCCCGTCGCAAGGACTAAATCTTCATGAAGAAGTCAGCTGCCAAGACCCTCGGTGCCGCCGCCCTCGGCGCCGCCTTCGTCGCCGCCGCCGCGGGTTCCGCCTCGGCCGCCGTGCCCGCGATCGGTCTCTCCGACGCGCTGGGCACCGTGACCGGCGCCGCCCAGGGACTCACGAGCCAGCAGCGCGTCAGCGCCGAGGACGGCCAGCAGCAGAGCGACCCGGCCGCCCCCCTCAACCAGCTCACCGACGCGGTCGGCCCGACCCTCGGCGGCCTGCCCCTCCAGAGCGCGCTCGGCGGCTGATCACCGTCAGACCCCTCCGCGGACTCGTCTGCGGATTTTTCGCACGCACACGCACGTGGCGCACGCCGGTTCGATCGGGTGTGTGCCACGTCGTGGCGTGTGCCACGATCACCACCAACTGCCCGCCGACGCACTGGGTATGAGGTCATCGGTCATGCGCTTGAAGGCACGAGTCACGGTCGGAGCGGCCACCGCCGCCCTGCTCCCCGCCCTCCTCCTGGGGGCCGTGGGGTGCAGCAGCAACAAGGACGCCCCCGCGGCCGGCAAGACGCCCGACCCCAAGGGCTCCGCCCCCGCGGGCTCCGCCGCCGCGTCCCCGGGCTCCGCCCCGAGCGGCGCCACCGCACCGAAGGCCGGGGCGAGCAAGCTGGAGCGCTCCGCGCTCGAACAGGGCGATCTGCCCGGCTACCAGGTCTCCGCGCAGGGCAAGAACCCGAACGCCCCCGACGGCCAGCCCCAGGCCGACCGCAAGGCCTGCCAGCCCCTTGCCGACATCATGGGCGACAAGCCGGACCCGGCCGCCCGCGAGACCGTCAACCGCGGCATCGGCTCCCAGAAGCAGGTCGGACTCGCCGTCTCCGCCTCCGTCAGCTCGTACGCCGAGAGCGACGCCAAGGCGCTCATCGCCCGCCTCCGCAGCGCCGTCGGCGCTTGCGGTACGGGCTTCACCGCCACCGTCGACAAGCAGAGCGGCAGCTACCGCGAGGTACGGGCCGCCGAGTACAAGACGACCGGCGACGAGACCGTCAGCTGGACCACCACCGCGGCCGCCCAGGGCGTCTCCGCCCAGGTCCACGTGGTCGTCGTCCGCCAGGGCGCCTCCGTCGTACGGCTGATGGCCCTCAACGTCGCCGGGGCCCAGCAGAAGGCCCTGGTCCCGCACGAGGTGGCGGACAAGCAGCTGGAGAAGGTCCGCGGCGCGAGCTGACGCCCCGGTCTTTCCGCCTCGAATGCGTTGCCAGGCGCTTTTTCCGGGCGCTTTTACCAGGCGTTCGAGGCGGACTTCTCGTTCGGCAGGAGCAGCCACAGCGCCAGGTAGATCAGGAACTGCGGGCCGGGCAGCAGGCACGAGACGACGAAAATGACGCGCATCGTGTTCGCGGATATTCCGAAGCGACGCGCCAGTCCGGCGCAGACGCCGCCGATCCAGCGGCCGTCACGGGGGCGGACAATCGCGCTCATGGTTTCTCCTCTGTGGCATCCGGCGGGAGGTTCTCCCGCGATGCCTCAATACTCCCGCGGCACCGCCGACAAAACGTCGGTCCAGGGGCCGAGTCCGACCCTGGGAATTCTCGGGGTGGACCCCTGAGAGGACCGCTCGGAGCGCCGCGTGCGCCGCAGCCGCGCACGCAGCGCCGGTACGACGGCCACGTGCGCGAGTACGACGCCCAGCGCGTTCAGCAGGACCGAGTCCACGTCGACCACCTGCCCCGGGACGGAGCTCTGGAGCATCTCGATGAGGAGCGAGACCAGCACCCCCGCGGCGGCGGTCCGGCCCAGCGAGGACCACGCGGCCAGCGGCGAAGGCGCCAGGCTCCCGTTGACGAGCGGCAGCAGCACCCCGAGCGGGGCCAGCAGCGCCAGCGCCTCGCCGATCCGCCGGGCCGCCTCCAGCGGTCCGTACGAGAGGTCCGCCCGGATCCCCTCCAGCGGGGTCAGATTGGCCGCGGCCGCCCAGGGCACGTCCAGGGGCCGCAGAGTGAGCCAGCCGACGAGGAGGAGATGCGCGATCAGCAGCCCCCCGCCCAGGAGCCGGAGCCGGAGGTGAATGGCGGTGGCGGCACTGCGGCCGACCTCGTTGCGCTGCACATGTGCGAGGACGCAGGCCCCGGTGGCCGCGGTTCCGGTCGGATCCTGTGAGCGGGCTCGCACCCACCCGTACGGGGGCCGGGGGCCGGAGCGGACGGGCCGGAGCGGACGGCTCGGAGCGGACGCCGCTACCGCAGCCGGTACGGGTCCGCGGCGGACGGGCCCGGCGTCAGCCGATGACGAGCAGCACGATCAGGAACACCGCGCCGAGGGCGGCGGGGGCCAGGACCTCGTACGACCACCGCACGCGCACGCTGCCCTGGGCGCCGGCCCGCGAGGCACTGCGCTCGGCCAGCTCCTGCAACTCGTGCACGACCTGGTCGGCCTGGGCCCGCTGCGCTCCGGCCGCGGCGGCCGGGCCGGCCCCGCCCGGCGAGGCCGCGGCGCCCTTGCCGGTGGGCCCGCCGCGCCGGGAGAACTCCTGCCGGCTCTGCTGCCGGTTCGCCTTCTTCCGCTCGCGCAGCGAGACCGGGACGGACCACAGCTGGTACTTCGACCCGTCGGCCAGCACCTCCGCCGAGTACCCGGCGCGCACCGCGTCCACGGTGGCCCAGGGCAGCTCGATGACCCGGAAGGGGTTCCGCACGCGCAGCCGGTCGTCATTGGCGAAGACGGCCGGGCGGATCGTGAACGCCACGATCAGCGGTGCGGCCAGCAGGACCGTCGCCACGCCGAACCACGGGGCGTTCCCCGACCCCCGCACGATGGCGTCCCCGCACATCCACGCGACGAGCGCGAGCAGCAGGACCCCGGTGACGACGGCCATGGGGGAGCGGTAGACCCGGTCTGCGTACGCCGGCTCTTCGGGGGGCTGCTGGCTGCTCATGAGGCCGATTCTGCCTCACGCCATCTCAACCGACGAGATCGGCGTACACGATGATGTTGTCGGGCCGGTGGCCGTCGGTGATCTCGCCCCCGCAGGTGATCAGCCGCAGCTCGGGGCGCGCGGTGTTCCCGTACACCCTGGCGGTCGGGAAGCTCTTCTTGTCGACCTGTTCCAGCGCGCGCACCCGGAAGACGGCGGAGCTGCCGTCCGCCCGGGAGACGGTGATCCCGTCGCCGGCGTGGATCTTCGCCACGTCGCGCAGTACGGCCGGTCCGCGCGCGGTGTCGAAGTGCCCGATGAGCACGGCCGGGCCGGTCTCGCCCGGGGTGACGCCCTTCGTGTACCAGCCGATCCGGTCCCCGTTCGCGACGGAGGGCACCTCGACGCTGCCGTCGGCGGCCAGACCCAGCTTCAGCAGCGGTCCCGTGTCCACCCCGGCCGCGGGGATCCTCACCCGTACGGGCTCGGAGGCGGGCAGCGGGGCGACGGGCGCGGCCGACTCCGTCGGGGCGGGCGGGGCCGGTTCGGGGGCCGCCTCCATGCGGGGCGCGGGCGGGGGGACCGGCGCGGCCGGCGCGCCGCCGCAGCCGCTCAGGGCGGCGAGGGCGAGCGGACCGAGCAGGGCGGCGGCGAGCAGGGGGCGGACGCGGTGGGCCATGGGGTGCTCCGGGAAGCGGGCCCGGCGGGCCACCGCGGAGGTGGCCCGCCGGAGGCAGGAACGGGAGGGAACGGGTCGAAGGGCCGCCGGTACCGGAAGGCCGGCTCCGGCTGCGGGCCGTCAGCCCCGGCTGCGGCCGGCGCGGCGGCCACGGGCCAGCAGGGCGACACCCAGCCCGGCGAAGATCGCGACGAGACCCGCGCCGGCGGCCACGGTGGTGCTGTTGTCGGTGTCCTCGGCGGCGAGCTCCGCCCCCGCGGCCACTCCGCCCTTGGGCACGACCACGGTCTGCGCCCCGCCCTGCGGCTTCACGTCGACGACCGGCTTGGCGCTGACCGTGACGGTTGGCTCGGGCTTCGGCGCGGGCTTGTCGGTGGCCTGGTCCTCGGTGACCTTGTAGTTCGGCTTGCAGCCCTTGGGCAGCGCCGGGAAGGAGGTCCGGCCGAGCGGGGTGCCACCGCCCTGGGTCTTCCACTCGAAGCCGGGAGCGGCGCCGCTCGGGTTCACGATGCGGGCGATGATGCCGGCCGACTCGGGCAGCGCGGGGTAGCCGCGGTCCAGCAGCCGCCAGGCGGTGTCCTCGCCGGCGACCCACAGCTCGGCCCGCGGGCCGTCGGGGGACATGAACAGCTTGGCGCTCATGCCGGCGCCGATGTCCTGCGACTTCTCGGCCGAGCAGACCTGGCCGGCCTTGCCCTCGGGCAGCGGGTAGGACTTGGCGACGCCCTTCGTGGTGACGACGAGCACCGGGGCGGTCGTCTCCGCCTTGGTGAGCTTGAAGGACGCCCCGTACGCCTCGGCGGTGGTCTGCCCGCGGGTGACCAGGCCCACGACGTGGAGCATGTAGTTGTCGCCCGGCTTCCACTGGTCGCCGACGTAGCGGATCCAGGCCTCCGGGCCCTCGGCCTCGTTGCGCAGCACCGCGACCATTCCGTTGCCGACGTAGACCGGCCGGCCCTCGTAGCGGCCGTTGTCGTCCGAGGCCGAGGAACCCGGCGCGACCGAGGACTTCGGGGCAGCGGCCGCCTGGGTCGACGGCACCGGCACCGGCTGCGGCGCGGTCGCGGCGATCGCGGTCGCGGCCGGCGCGAGCAGGGCCCCGGCGAGGGCGGCGGTGACGATCGAGGTGCGGAGGGCGGTGCGCATAACGACTCCTGGAAGCTGTGTCGCGGGAAGGTGGGAGAGTCGCATGCCCCTTTTCTCTACGGGTCTTCTGCCGAAGGCTTTCGTCCGGTGAGGTCTGGCGGGCTGCTGAAGAGAAATTTACGGTTCTCGTTCGACTGGACCATGGGGTTCCTGTCTTCGCCATGTAACAGGAAAAGCGGAGGTCAGCGGTCCGCAGCGCGATCTTCGGCCGGACCCCCGCCGCGCCCGGATGTGCCCGAGTCCGCACATATGTGCGCCAGCGGGGGGTGACAGGCCGCTACGCGCGTAGATATGCTCATCTGGTGACCATGCCCACCACCCTCACCGCATTCGCTGACGTGACGACGTCCGACAGCGCGCTGCGCCGCTTCCTGCACGGGCTGCCCGGCGTAGACGCCGTCGGCCTGGAGGCCCGCGCGGCCGCGCTCGGTACCCGTTCGATCAAGACCACGGCCAAGGCGTACGCCATTGACCTGGCCATTTCGATGATCGACCTGACCACGCTTGAGGGTGCGGACACCCCGGGCAAGGTCCGAGCGCTCTCCGCCAAGGCCGTCAACCCCGACCCGACCGACCGCACGACGCCCATGACCGCCGCGGTCTGCGTCTACCCCGACATGGTGGCCACCGCGAAGGCGGCCCTGAACGGCGCCGACGTCAAGGTGGCCTCCGTCGCGACCGCCTTCCCGGCCGGCCGCGCCGCGCTGCCCGTCAAGCTCGCGGACACCCGTGACGCCGTTGCCGCCGGCGCCGACGAGATCGACATGGTCATCGACCGTGGCGCCTTCCTCGCCGGCCGCTACCTGGAGACGTACGAGCTGATCAAGGCCATCAAGGAGGCGTGCGTACGCCCCGACGGCACCGCCGCCCGCCTCAAGGTCATCTTCGAGACCGGCGAGCTGTCGACCTACGACAACATCCGCCGGGCCTCCTGGATCGGCATGCTCGCGGGCGCCGACTTCATCAAGACCTCCACCGGCAAGGTCGGCGTCAACGCCACCCCCGCCAACACGCTGCTGATGCTCGAAGCCGTCCGCGACTTCAAGGCGCAGACTGGAATCCAGATCGGCGTGAAGCCGGCCGGCGGCATCCGGACCACCAAGGACGCCATCAAGTTCCTGGTCCTGGTCAACGAGACCGTGGGCGAGGACTGGCTCTCCAACCACTGGTTCCGCTTCGGCGCCTCCAGCCTGCTCAACGACCTGTTGATGCAGCGCCAGAAGCTGAGCACCGGCCGTTACTCCGGTCCCGACTACGTGACGGTGGACTGATCACCATGGCATCCCTTTTCGAGTACGCACCGGCCCCCGAGTCGCGTTCCGTCGTCGACATCGCCCCCTCGTACGGGCTCTTCATCGACGGCGAGTTCACCGACGCCGCCGACGGCAAGGTCTTCAAGACCGTCTCCCCGTCGTCCGAGGAGGTCCTCTCCGAGGTCGCCCAGGCCGGCGCCGCGGACGTCGACCGCGCCGTCAAGGCCGCCCGCAAGGCCTTCGTGACCTGGTCCGCGCTGCCCGGTTCCGAGCGCGCCAAGTACCTCTTCCGCATCGCCCGGATCATCCAGGAGCGCAGCCGCGAGCTGGCCGTCCTGGAGACCCTGGACAACGGCAAGCCGATCAAGGAGACCCGCGACGCGGACCTCCCGCTCGTCGCCGCGCACTTCTTCTACTACGCGGGCTGGGCCGACAAGCTCGACCACGCGGGCTACGGCGCGAACCCGCGCCCGCTCGGTGTGGCCGGCCAGGTCATCCCGTGGAACTTCCCGCTGCTGATGCTGGCGTGGAAGATCGCCCCGGCGCTCGCCACCGGCAACACGGTCGTCCTCAAGCCCGCCGAGACCACCCCGCTCACCGCGCTGTTCTTCGCGGACATCTGCCGCCAGGCGGGCCTGCCCAAGGGCGTCGTCAACATCCTCACGGGTTACGGGGACGCGGGCGCGGCCCTCGTCGAGCACCCGGACGTCAACAAGGTCGCCTTCACCGGCTCGACCGCGGTCGGCAAGGCCATCGCCCGCCAGATCGCCGGTACGGACAAGAAGGTCACCCTGGAGCTGGGCGGCAAGGGCGCCAACATCGTCTTCGACGACGCCCCCATCGACCAGGCCGTCGAGGGCATCGTCAACGGGATCTTCTTCAACCAGGGCCAGGTCTGCTGCGCGGGCTCGCGCCTGCTGGTCCAGGAGTCGATCCACGACGAGCTGCTGGACTCCCTCAAGCGCCGCCTGAGCACCCTGCGCCTGGGCGACCCGCTCGACAAGAACACCGACATCGGCGCGATCAACTCCGCCGAGCAGCTGGCCCGGATCACCGCGCTCGCGGAGACCGGCGAGGCCGAGGGCGCCGAGCGCTGGTCCCCGGCGTGCGAGCTGCCGTCCTCCGGCTACTGGTTCGCCCCGACGCTCTTCACGAACGTCACCCAGGCGCACACCGTCGCCCGCGACGAGATCTTCGGCCCGGTGCTGTCCGTGCTGACGTTCCGTACGCCCGACGAGGCCGTCGCCAAGGCCAACAACAGCCAGTACGGCCTGTCCGCCGGCATCTGGACGGAGAAGGGCAGCCGCATCCTCGCGGTCGCGAACAAGCTCCGCGCGGGCGTCGTCTGGGCCAACACGTTCAACAAGTTCGACCCGACCTCGCCCTTCGGCGGCTACAAGGAGTCGGGCTTCGGCCGCGAGGGCGGCCGCCACGGCCTGGAGGGCTACCTCGATGTCTGAGTCGACCCGTCTGAACGTCTTCAAGACCTACAAGCTGTACGTCGGGGGCAAGTTCCCCCGCTCCGAGAGCGGCCGGGTGTACGAGGTGCAGGACTCCAAGGGCAAGTGGCTGGCCAACGCCCCCCTGTCCTCCCGCAAGGACGCGCGTGACGCGGTCGTCGCGGCCCGCAAGGCCTTCGGCGGCTGGTCGGGCGCGACGGCGTACAACCGCGGGCAGATCCTCTACCGCATCGCCGAGATGCTGGAGGGCCGCCGCGAGCAGTTCGTCCGCGAGGTCGGCGAGGCCGAGGGCCTGTCCAAGTCGAAGGCCGCCGCGGTCGTCGACGCGGCCATCGACCGCTGGGTCTGGTACGCGGGCTGGACCGACAAGATCGGCCAGATCGTGGGCGGGGCCAACCCGGTCGCGGGCCCGTTCTTCAACCTCTCCACCCCGGAGCCGACGGGCGTCGTCACGGTCATCGCCCCGCAGGACTCCTCGTTCCTGGGCCTGATCTCGGTGATCGCCCCGGTCATCGCGACGGGCAACACGGCCGTCGTGATCACCTCGGAGAAGGCCCCGCTCCCGGCCCTTTCGCTGGGCGAGGTGCTGGCCACCTCCGACCTGCCGGGCGGCGTCGTCAACATCCTGTCCGGCAAGGCCGCCGAGATGGGCCCGCACCTGGCGTCCCACCAGGACGTCAACGCGATCGACCTGGCGGGTGCCGACGCGGCGCTGGCCAAGGAGCTGGAGATCGCGGCGGCCGACAACCTCAAGCGCGTCCTGCGTCCACAGCCTGTGGACGACTGGAGCGCCGACCCGGGCACGTCGCGCATGACGGCGTTCCTGGAGACGAAGACGGTCTGGCACCCGACGGGTTCGCTGGGCTCGGGCGGATCCTCGTACTGACGGATCCCCCTCCGAAACCGGCCCCGGCAGCGTCCCCCGCGCTGTCGGGGCCTTTTCACGCCCCGACGGCGGCGGTCACGGCTGCTTCGGCAGCAGCGGGCCGAGCAGCGAGGACGCGGCCGCCCCGGGCAGCTCCCCGACGGACGGACCCTGCGTCAGGATCCCCGTGACCATGGTGGTGCCGACCGCGGGGAAGTCGGCGACCCGGGTGGCCACGCCGTTGTCGAGCGGGTCCACGCCGGTGTGGGCCAGCGGGTTCACCTTGAGGTTCGCGACGGGGTCGGTGACCCCCGCGAGGGCCGCCGGAACCGAGAGCTCACCGGCCTGGGCGCCGCCGGCGGCCATGGCCAGGGCCGCACCGGCCATGGAGAGCGTGATGCCTGCGGAGCGCAGCGTGGAGCTGCCGGGGGCTGCGTGACGTGCCATGGGGATCCCACCTGAGGTCGTAGTCGCGTGCGCACGCAGCGTAGTTGACGTGTGATCCTGGATACCAACCGGCCACCGGAGGCATCCCCTGCGCGGGGGAATGGTTCACACTGGTGTCCTGTGAGCTCCTCCTCTCCTTTGCCTACGCGTGTCGTCCTGTTGACCGGGCCTTCGGGTTCCGGCAAGTCCCGGCTGGCTGCCCGTTCCGGGCTGCCGGTGCTGCGCCTGGACGACTTCTACAAGGAGGGCGACGACCCGACCCTCCCGCTGGTCGAGGGCAGTTCCGACATCGACTGGGACTCCCCGCTGTCGTGGGACGCCGAGGCCGCGGTCGCCGCGATCGGGGAGCTCTGCGCGGGCGGCCGTACCGAGGTGCCGGTGTACTGCATCGCCACCTCCTCCCGTACGGGCACGGAGACGCTGGACATCTCCCGCACCCCGCTCTTCATCGCGGAGGGGATCTTCGCGGCCGACATCGTGGCCCGGTGCCAGGAGATGGGGCTGCTGGCCGATGCCATCTGCCTGCGCGGCCGGCCGTCGACGACGTTCCGGCGCAGGCTCGCGCGGGACTTGCGCGAGGGCCGCAAGTCGCTGCCGTTCCTGCTGCGCAGGGGCTGGCGGCTGATGCGGGCGGAGCGGGGCATCGTGGCCCGCCACACCGCCCTCGGCGCCCACGCCTGCGCCCGCGACGAGGCCCTCGGCCGCCTGGCCGCCTGCGCCGCGGGCCGCCACCGCACGACCGCCCCGGCGTAGCAATACGAGAAGGCGGGACCACGCGGCCCCCCGGCCGCCCGATCCCGCCTTCTCCCCCCGCAGGCCCCCGTCCCACCCCCGTAGGACGGGCCCCCTGGCCCATGGTCTGTGGTGTGCCGCGTTACGCGACGAGCTCCTCGAAGGACTCCGCCTCGTCGCGGCCGAAGCTCAGCACCTCGTCGTCCCGCAGCCGCCGCAGCGACCGCCAGATGCTCGACTTCACCGTGCCGACGCTGATGCCCAGGATCTCCGCGATCTCCGGGTCCGTACGGCCCTCGTAGTACCGCAGCACCAGCATCGTGCGCTGCGGCTCCGGGATGCGGGCCAGTGCCTGCCACAGCACCGCGCGCAGTTCCGTACCCCGCATCGCGTCCGTGTCGGAGGCCGTCTCCGGGAGCTCCTCCGTCGGGTACTCGTTGAGCTTGCGCCGGCGCCACGCGCTGATGTGCAGGTTCGTCATCGTGCGTCGCAGGTACCCGCCGACGGCGGCCTTGTCGCTGATCCGGTCCCAGGCGCGGTACGTGGAGAACAGCGCGCTCTGGAGCAGGTCCTCGGCCTCGTAACGGTCACCGGTCAGGTGGAAGGCCGTCGCGTAGAGGGCGGCCCGCCGCTCCTTGACGTACGCCGTGAACTCGGCCTCCGAGGTGGCGGAGAGCTCGGGCGTGCGCTGCACCGGGACGGCGGACTGGTACGTGTTCGCGTCGATGGCCACCGTGTGCGCCGGCCGCGGACGGGCGACCGTCACCGAACGGACACCTGCCCGGCGGTTCACATCGTGCAGCCGCGTGACAACCGCGCTGGTGGTGGTGCTGTGCAGCGTGTTCATCTCGCGCCCCCCGTCGTGGAGTCTGCTTCGGATCCTGCTCGGTTTCGTTGGTAAAAGACTGCCCGGCCGACTTAACCGGGGTGTCCGCCGACTGTCACAGGCCTGTCACAGCGACTCCCGTGGGTCCCCCGTGCGATCCCGTGGGCCCGACGGTCGAACTCCGAACGGTCGATGGGACAGAATGAGCCCGTGCCTTTCCTGTTGCTGATCGAGGACGACGACGCCATCCGCACGGCCCTCGAACTCTCCCTGTCTCGCCAGGGCCACCGTGTGGCCACCGCGGCGACGGGCGAGGACGGCCTGAAACTGCTGCGCGAGCAGCGGCCGGACCTGATCGTGCTGGACGTCATGCTGCCCGGGATCGACGGCTTCGAGGTGTGCCGGCGGATCCGCCGCACCGACCAGCTGCCGATCATCCTGCTGACCGCCCGCAGCGACGACATCGATGTCGTCGTGGGCCTGGAGTCGGGGGCCGACGACTACGTCGTCAAGCCCGTCCAGGGCCGGGTGCTCGACGCCCGGATCCGGGCCGTCCTGCGCCGCGGCGAGCGCGAGTCGAGCGACTCGGCGAGCTTCGGCTCCCTGGTCATCGACCGGGCGGCCATGACGGTCACCAAGAACGGCGAGGACCTCCAGCTCACGCCGACGGAGCTGCGGCTGCTGCTGGAGCTCAGCCGCCGGCCCGGGCAGGCGCTCTCGCGCCAGCAGCTGCTGCGACTGGTCTGGGAGCACGACTACCTCGGCGACTCCCGGCTCGTGGACGCCTGCGTGCAGCGGCTGCGCGCCAAGGTCGAGGAAGTACCGTCCTCGCCCACCCTCATCCGGACCGTGCGTGGTGTCGGCTACCGGCTGGACTCGCCACAGTGATCAAAGCCCTGTTCGCGGGCCGGCGCTGGACCAGCCTGCGGCTGCGGCTCCTGATGGTGTTCTCCCTGGTCGCGCTGGTGGCCGCCGTGTCCGCGTCCGGGATCGCGTACTGGCTCAACCGCGAGGCCGTGCTCACCCGTACCCAGGACGCGGCCCTCGGCGACTTCCGCCAGGAGATGCAGAACCGGGCCGCGGCGCTGCCCGCCGACCCGACGCCCGAGGAGATGCAGCGCACCGCCGAGCTGATGGCGGGCAGCAGCCCCGGCTACAGCGTGCTGCTGGTCGACGAGCGCAAGAACGGCCGCAAGGTGTTCGGCGCGGCCGGCCCCGACGCGTTCGGGCTGGACGACGTACCGGGCTCGCTGCAGCGCGCGGTGAACGACCGGCAGAAGGCGACGGCCGCGAACGACGCCGAGTACCACGTGTACTGGCAGCGGACGAAGCCGCGCGGCAATCCGTACCTGGTCGGCGGGACGCGGATCGTGGGCGGCGGGCCGACCGGCTACATGTACAAGTCCCTGGCGCAGGAGCGGGACGACCTGAACGCGCTCGGCTGGTCGCTGACCATCGCGACGGGCCTCGCGCTGCTCGGGTCCGCGCTGCTGGCGCAGGCGGCGGCCCGGACCGTGCTCAAGCCCGTACAGCGGCTGGGCGACGCGGCGCGGCGGCTCGGCGAGGGCGAGCTGGACCACCGGCTCGACGTGTCGGGGACGGACGAACTCGCCGATCTCTCGCACACGTTCAACAAGACGGCCGAGGCGCTGGAGAAGAAGGTCGCCGACATGAGCGCGCGGGAGGAGGCCAGTCGGCGCTTCGTCGCGGACATGTCGCACGAACTGCGCACTCCGCTGACGGCGCTGACGGCGGTCGCCGAGGTGCTGGAGGAGGAGGTCGAAGACCTCGATCCGATGATCGCACCGGCGGTGGCGCTGGTGGTCAGCGAGACCCGGCGACTGAACATCCTGGTGGAGAACCTGATGGAGGTCACCCGCTTCGACGCGGGGACGGCCAAGCTGGTCCTGGACGACGTGGACGTCGCCGACCAGGTCACGGCCTGCATCGACGCGCGGGCCTGGCTCGACGCGGTCGAACTGGACGCGGAGCGGGGCATCGTGGCGCGGCTCGACCCGCGCCGGCTCGACGTCATCCTCGCCAACCTGATCGGCAACGCGCTCAAGCACGGCGGCTCGCCGGTGCGGGTGTCGGTGGTCGTCGAGGGCGAGTGGCTGTCGATCGCGGTCCAGGACAACGGGCCGGGCATCCCGGAGGAGGTGCTGCCGCACGTCTTCGACCGGTTCTACAAGGCGAGCGCCTCGCGGCCGAAGTCGGACGGCAGCGGGCTGGGCCTGTCGATCGCGGTGGAGAACGCGCACATCCACGGCGGCGACATCACGGCGGCCAACGGGCCGCAGGGCGGTGCGCTGTTCACGCTGCGGCTGCCGGTGGACGTGGGGAAGGTGATCGCCGGTGACGCGGACGCGTAGGGCGGCAGTGCTGTTGGCCGTGGCGGGGCTGGTGTCCGGGTGCGGGATCAGGGCGACGACGGTGCCGGTGGACGTCGGCGCGGCGCCTTCGCGGGTGTCGTGCGATACGCCGGTGCCGCAGACCGGGGTGCAGGGTTTCCGGGCCACGGTGGAGCTGGTCTGCGGATCGCAGCTGGTGGGCGTGGAGCGGGTGGTGCCGGTGCCGGAGAAGAAGCCGGTACGGGACCCCGTGGTGCTGGTCGCCGAGGCGCTGCTGGAGGCGCTGGAGCGGGAGCCGTCGTCGGAGGAGCGGGACGCGGGGTTCACGACCGGGGTTCCGGGCGGCCTGACGGTCGCGCCGGCGCGGACGGGTGATCCGGCGGGGACGATACGCATCAGCCGCAAGCCGGAGGACCTGCCGCCGGTGGCGCTGTCGCAGGTGGTCTGCACGCTGGCGGGCAGCGAGGCCGTCTCGGCGGGCCCGGGCCCGGTGGTCCTGGGCGGCCCGGACGCGGACCCGCCGCGGGCCTGGGAGTGCACGGAAGCCGTCCGCTCCCGCCCCGAATCGGTCCCCACCCTGGGCGAACTGGTCCGCCCAACCCCGACCCCTTCCTGACGCGGGCCGGACGGCCCCTCGCCGTCGGCGAGCACGCACGGATCCGGCGCGCGCCGGCCCCGGGCCGATCCGGTAGTCCTCAGCTGCGGGTATCAGCCCCAGACGGCCGCCGGACGCATGTCATGAGGAGCGCGTAGCGATCTGGTGCGCCCGGGTGGTCCGCAGGGGGCGCTGGTCGTCGTCAGGTGCGGGGAGCCGCGCCCCCGGCCCGGGGTCTTGGTCTCTGCGGGCCCGGATGCCCGGCGGGCCGGAGCCCGGCCCCTCGCCTGGTCTCTGACGTGGCCGCTCCTGTGACGATGGACCGTGCCGTTCTTTCGGGGGCTTCCCGGCAGTCCTTGGTCTTTCCGGGGCGGGTCGGTCGGTCAAGGGGCGCCGAAGGCGATCGCGTAGCGACGCGACGAAGGAGCGCCCTTGACGGGCCGGCACGAACCGGAAGGACGATGGGACTGACGGGAAACCCCCGAACCCACTCCGAGACGGGCCAGGGGGATACGGCTCCCCACCCCGGACCCGCCCCCCGGACCACCTCCGC